>CAZTMY010000006.1:0-21003 GCA_964614895.1 uncultured Anaerolineales bacterium | reverse complement strand
TGGTCGCGGGAGCTATCCTCGTCGCCGCGCTCGCCTCCGTATGCATCGGAGTCCTAGTACTCGGGCCGCCGCTGCTCGAGAAGATCGGCTCGTTGCTCAGCAGCTAGGCGGTCAGTGGCCACGCGAGTGAAGGGAGCACCGCATGGATCTATGGCAATACTGGATCGTCTTTCGCAGACGCGCGTGGATCGTTGCGCTACTAGTGGTTGCTACTGGCATCAGCTATGCGCTAGCTCCATTGCCGCGTACGAGCGGCTATGTCGCCAACATGCGATTCGTCGTCGGCGTGCTCCCCGAAGAGTCCGATGGCTCGTTCTACACCTACGACCGCTACTACACTTGGCTCACGGCCGAGTATCTCGTCGATGACCTAAGCGAGGTCGTCAAGAGCCGCGCGTTCGCCAGTGACGTCGCAGGTCTGGCCGGAATCGCGGTCCCACCGGGATCTATCCAGGGGGCGACCTCGGCGGGCAAGCTTCATCGCATCCTTTCGGTGAGCATCACCTGGCGCAACGCCCAGGAGCTTGAGGCCATTGCGGATGCCATCACAGAAGTGCTTACGCAACGAGCCGGCGCGTATCTCGCTCAGCTCAGCACAGAGCAGGCGGTTGTGCATGCCATCGATCCGCCTATCTTGACGCCACTACAACCGTCACTGAGGCAGCGACTAGATCCGTTCCTGCGGTTCGGGCTGGCTCTCGTGGTAGGCACTCTCGCCACCTTTGCGCTGCACGCGGTAGACCGCTCGGTAAGAACCAAGAGGGAAATCGAAGCCATGGGAGTCTCGGTACTAGCACAGATTCCCCCGACGCGCCCGTGGTGGCAACGTGCCATATTCAGGCGTGCGGAGCGCTAGCCTGCGAGCCGCTACTTGGTCCGGCTTTGGTCGCGATCTCGACGACATGGTATAATCCCTGGTGGGTCACTTAGGAGGCATGCGTGGAGTTATCGCAATACCTACGAATTCTCGGCAAGCGCGGCTGGATCCTTGTTCTGAGCGTCGTGATCGTGGCCGCCAGCGCCTTTGTGTTCAGCCGCATTCAGACTCCGGTCTACCGATCGACTGTGTACTTGAATGTGATGCCAGCGCGGATGGATTGGGGCCTGCAGCAGGTGGTTCGGGGTGTCATGCGCAACTATGCGGGTACGATCGCCTCACGACCTAATGCCCAGGAGGTCATCAACCGTTTGCAGTTGGACATCACGCCCGAGCAGTTCCTACAGAAGATCACCGTTAGCCCCAACGAGGCCGATCTGGTGCTCCAGATCAACGCCGATGACTATGACCCGCTAATCGCGCGCGACATTGCGCAGACGTCGGCCGAGGTCTTTGTGGAACAGATCAACGCCTACATGCTAGATCAAGACAAGCGCGATCGCGTGGCCGTCACTATCCGCGATTATGCTCTGCCTGGCACCCTACACAAACCAAAATGGAAAATCAACGTCCTAGCAGGAGCTGGGTTTGGGCTCATTCTTGGCGTGTTGATCATATTTGTGCTTGAGTGGCTCGCATCCGAGATCATCCGCACGCCCGACGACATTGAGCGAGAGCTGGATTTGGCGGTTCTGGGTGTCATCCCCAGCACAGGGCGCCCCGGAATGAGATCGGAGCACACACTCCCATAGCAAGGGTTGCGTACCAGGAGGCGGCATTGATGACCGACACACCAGATCTCGTCACCATCACAGACCCGCAGTCTCCCGCAGCGGAAGCCTATCGCACGCTACGCATGAACCTGCAATTCGTTGCGTTGGACAGCGACCTGCAGACGTTGCTTGTGACCTCCCCAGGGCCTGGCGAGGGAAAGACCACGACACTCGCCAACCTGGCCGTCACCATGGCCCAGATCGATCAGCGCATCATCGTGGTCGACTGTGACCTCCGCAAGCCTTACGTTCACCGCTTCTTTGGCCTCTCGAACGACGTCGGCCTGACGACCATGATGCTTGATGACGATGCGTTGGCTAGCCCTCCATTGCAAGACACAATGGTAGACGGCTTGCGTGTTCTTCCAAGCGGCCCACTCCCGCCACGTCCGGCAGATCTGCTGGGCTCCAAGCGAATGCTGCAGGTCATACACGCACTCTGCGAGCAAGCCGACCTCGTCCTGTTTGACGCTCCGCCGGTGATGGCAGCCACCGATGCCGCTGTCCTGGCTACTCGGATGGACGGAATTCTGCTGGTCGTCAGCGCGGGTGACACCAAACGAGAACATGCGGCTGCGGCACTCGACCGTCTGCGCAAAATCAACGCTAATATCGTGGGAGCTGTCCTGAACAACGCCGCATCAGAGCCATCCCTCGCTGGCTACTACCGCTGACGTATCTTGCCCCCTAGGCAGTCTCTAGGTGGTCCCATCCGGCATGGATTGGGACCGCTCTGCAATTTGAGCATAATCACTACACAGCCCTTGTGGATAAGTCTCGCCACAGCTGTGGATTATCGGGAAAACCTGTGCATAGCCTGCCAAAAATATCCCCCGTTCCCCCACAACTCACTGCTCCGGTATTTTAGATATTGAAATGTTATTTTCCAGTACAATAGCTTTCCTTTCACATCCAGGAAGGGTCTGACGGAGGCGCATGTGAAAACACTCCTCCCTCTGCTCGATAGTTATCCACAGACAGTGAGGATTATCTACCACAACATATAGGCATCATGGCACTCGCAGGCACCATCAATAGTAGGAATAGCGGTTTTATCCACATATCCGCATGCTCTACGACGACGACGATACTCTATACTTATATCCTTATAGTGAAATACACAATGCTAAAGAGGCTCCCGGATGACTAAAACAGAGGATGCTTTTCTCGAACGCCGCCTGGATATGGTCCAAGCTCAGATCGCAGCACGGGGAGTCGAGGATAAACGGGTCCTGGCTGCGATGGCCAAGGTCCCTCGACATCGATTCGTTGCTGAGGAGGATAGATACCAGGCGTACGCGGATCATCCAATACCCATTGGCTGGGGACAGACGATCTCGCAGCCATATATGGTTGCTGCCATGACTGAGCTGCTCGGCTTGCAGCCCGATAGCCGTGTGTTGGAGGTCGGTACAGGATCAGGTTATCAAACGGCCATACTGGCGGAACTGGCTAGCACTGTTTTCACTGTCGAGGTTATCCCTAGGCTCATGGTTCGGGCAAGGGAGATCCTGAGCGAGCTTGGCTATGATAACATTCGCTTTCGGTGTGGGGATGGGCGTCAGGGATGGCCGGAGGAAGCACCATTTGATGGCGTGATCGTCACGTGCGCGCCGGATAAAGTACCTGATGAGCTGGTCGCGCAGCTAGCCGATGGCGGACGGATGTCTATTCCCATAGGGCCACCTGGCGGGGTACAGACGTTGTACTTGGTGACCAAGCAAGGCCGCCGCATCTTGCGAAGGCCAGTTATGAGCGTGAGGTTCGTTCCTCTGATGCCATCCTCCAGCCAATACGGCGAGAAGGGCTAGCGATTCCAGGGAGGTTTGTAATCGAGGCCCATCAGACGGGCTTTGGTGTAGAAAACGCGCTTCGTGGCCATGTACCAGTCTAGCGATGTGCTCAACCGATCGCTGCCATCGATCGTCGGACCTATCTGAATACCGCGGACGTCAGCATCCACGGCGTAGCTATAGACAGGCTGGTACAACAGAATTGCAGGCACGTCTTTGGCAAAGAGGCGTTGGAATCGGTAGTAGAGATCCCGACGGAGGTCTGAATCGGTAGTGGCACGAGCGGTCTCCAGAAGACGATCCGCCTCTGGATTGATATAGCCGCCAAAGTTGAGCCCGTCTTCGCCTATTTGCGTCGAGTGCCAATAGGCATAAGGGTCTGGGTCGGGCGGAAGGCTCTCCCATTCACCCAGAATGGCGTCGTAGCGACGCCGTCTGAGCTGGTCTTGGACCAACTCTTCCCATGGCACGACCGTTGTCTTCACTTGCATGCCGATCTCCCCAAGCTGCGCGGCTATACGTTCAATGATCGCTAGCCGCGCAGCGTCCCCCTCATTTGTGGCGAGAGTGAAAGCGAGTCGGACAGCCCCGCGGGTACGCACGCCATCTTGATCGGGATCGAGCCAGCCAGCTTCCTCGAGCACTGCGCGGGCCTTCTGTGGATCCGGTCGGTATGTTGGTGCATCGGGATCAAAGGCCCAGGAGTTTGGCAGAATAGGTGTATCTAAAACGATCCCTTGGCCATGTAGCACCTCGTCTACCAACGCCTGACGATCCAGCGCCCACATAATAGCTTGGCGAACAGCCCGATCTTGGAAGATGGCGCGATCTAGGTTCAGAAAGACGACCGTATAGCCTGAAAGAGGCGCTGAGTAGAGAGTCAGTTTCGGGTCTTGGCGCACAAACTCGAGGTGCTCCGGGAGTACCCGCGAGATGCCCGCTACCTGGCCTTGTGTATATGCCTCATAGACTGCGGCCAACGAGGCGTAGAAGCGGAACGTGATGCGGTCGAGAAATGGCCCATTGCTTTCATTGGCCCGGTAGTAGTTGGGATTAGGAACGAGGGAGACGCTAAGCGCGCTCACCTGCTCGATTTTCCATGGCCCTGTTCCAATAGGGGTGGCATTGAAAGTGGCCGAGGGTAGATCACTTGCAGATACGCCCCCCAGGATGTGCGCCGGCAAGATGCCCACCGTGGCATAGTCCAGGAAGGGGGTGAAAGGCTCGCGCAATACAAAGCGGACGGTATAGGTATCCAGTTTTTGAATGACGACGTTGCGCCACATCTCGGCCAGGAACGGTGCCCCGGCATAATTGGGATCTTGGATGGACGTCAGGGTGTAGACAACATCGTCAGCGGTAAAGGGAGCGCCATCATGCCAGGTGACATCACGTCGTAGGTAGAACGTGTAGATAGTCTCGTCGGGGCTGATCTCCCAACGCTCAGCTAGATCAGGTACGATACTTCCGTCCGTCTCAGCGCGGACCAGCCCAGAAAAGACGAGCGAAGCGATATCGCGATCCACGGGGTTAGCATGGCACAGGATCGGGTTGATGGTGCGAGGGTTACCCGCGAGTCCCTCCACATAGGTGCCGCCGCTGACGGGTACCTCCACGGTAGCTACCTGATATGAGATGTAGGCCACTCCCGCTACAAGGACGACGAGTCCTAGCAGCGTGAGCAGCACTTGCGGGCGGCTGCGAGCCATGGCCTTCCGCTTTCGAGACAAGCTATGCTTGAAGGATAACGCTCAGTAAGGACATCAGGAAAAAGACCACGGCCAGCCCGATGGTTATCTGGAACATGGTCTTCTCGACGCCGCGCCGAGTGCGATGAATGGAGCTATCACCACCTAGCATGCGCCCGAGCCCTGCCGTGCGACTCTGGAGCACGATAAGCGCGATCAGAGCCAGGGAGACGATCATCTGGACGATATTCAGATAAGGACGCAAGGGTGACCTCCACACCGAATGCATTCAATCCTCGTGATTATAGCACTCGTGAAAGGCACGGGCAAGACGGGCGACGTGCTGTGACGCGACTAGGGATCGGCGTTGACGGTGAGCCAGAGAGTACGTATCCTTCGGATACCAAGTGGATATCAGTCACTGTAGGGAGAAAGCCATGAACCTTGGTGTGCAGTACTACCGGCCGCCATTTCCCCAGTCCCGCTACTGGGAGGAAGACATAGCAAGCATCAAGGACTCTGGCTTTGATACGTTGCAGCTGTGGATAGTTTGGGGGTGGGTTGAGCCATCACCTGGCGAGTTCGTCTTCGACGACTATGACACACTGGTCGAGATGGCTCGCCAGCAAGGCCTCAACGTAGTTCTGAGCACGATCGCGGCCGTACAGCCTTATTGGATTCATCGTGTGGTCCCAGGAAGCGAGATGGTAGATCATCGGGGCAACCGGGTGATATCGAGCAATCGCGGCGAATGTCACTTTGGGCTCACGCCAGGTGGTTGCCTCGATCACCCTGGTGTCTGGGAGCGCATGAGCGTATTCCTGAGTGAGGTAGTCATGCGCTATCGCAACGCCGACAACCTTGTTGGCTGGGACGCCTGGAACGAACTGCGCTGGAATGTGCAGGCTGACGGTCTGGTGTGCTTCTGTGATCATACCCTCCAGGCATTCCGCGACTGGCTGGACTGCCGCTATGGGGGATTGGAAGGATTGAATCACGCCTGGCTACGCCGCTACCGTAGCTGGGACGATGTGTTCCCCGGCAAGCTACCCAACCGACCGTACACTGAGATGATGGCCTTCGAGCACTTTCTCACGTGGCGTGCCAACCGGCATGGGCGCGAGCGCTACCAGCTCATGAAGACACTGGATCCAGAACATCCGGTGACCGTACATGCTGCCCATCCTTGTCCCTTGATGGTGGGCGATGCCGAGAATCACGCCGTCAATCGCGGCAATGACTGGTTCTATGCCGATGACTGTGATGGCATCGGCTGTTCTAGCTTTCCCAAATGGTCCGGGATGGACGATGCTGATCTCAGTGTCCGTGTGGAATACGTGAGCTCGGCAGCAAGGGACAAACAGCTATGGCTGAGTGAGGTCCAGGGAGGTCGCTCATCGCTTGGATTCGAGGTCTATCCGCCGGTAGATGCCCTGTCACAGCAGCGATGGATCTGGAATGGTCTTGCTTGCGGAGCGGATACGATTCTCTTCTGGTGCTGGCGGGACGAGGTCTTTGGGCGCGAAGCAGCGGGTTTTGGCTTGGCCGGTAGCGACGGACTGGCGGACGAGCGCCTGGAGGCGATGCAGCAGACGGGCCAACTGCTTCGCGAATACGCCTCGCTCCTCGATGACTATAGACCCGCCAGGGCAGAAATAGGCGTCCTCTTTAGTCCACAGACACATTATCTCCACTGGGCTCAAGAGGGAACAGCCGAGCGAGCGGCGAATGCATTGCAGGGCTACTGCCGTGCGCTCGTGAAACTATCCTTGCCTTACCGCGTCATCGAGGAAGAGCACCTGGACGAACTCACGGGGTTGCGATTGCTGTTCATGCCTCGCACGCTGGTTGTCGACGAGGCGACAGCCGAACGCATCGGCTCTTGGGTCCGCGATGGGGGCACGCTCGTCTGCGAGTCCGAATGTGGCTCCTTTGGCTCCAACGGCCTCTATCGCTACCCTGAGGACCGTTTCTTGAGTAAGCTGGCGGGCGTCCAGGAAATCGGGCGACGGAGCCTCACCATGAGCAGCATTTCCGCGGTCGTGGAGGGACGTCACTTCCAGCTCCCCGCTACTCAGTGGGTGACGCCCTGGGAGGTCAACCGAGGGGACGTATATGCATCTGATCCCGAGGGTGCGCTCATGGCGCGAGTGCCCGTTGGCGAAGGACAGGTGTTGCTGTTAGGGAGCTATCACGGTGAGTGCTATGCGCACGCCTACGATGGCGGCTTTGAGGCACTTGTGGATTGGATCGCCAGCCAGGCAGGGGTCGATCGTGCGGTGCAGATCTTGTCGTCCGAAGCCGACGAGAATCGCTTTATGTACGTGAGGTGGGGTAGATCAGGAAAAACACCAATCATCTTTGTGTTCTTCCCGGAGGGTGTGGCTTCGTGCGAGATCGGGTTCCGCGGGTTGCTAGATGGGCGCAAAGCCGTGCACGACTTGATCGCAGGTGAAACTCACAGCTTGCGCTGGCAGGCAAACATGGCAGTGCTAAATCTGCCGTGCCCATCCTGGCGATTGGCCGTACTGGTACCAGAATCCTAGGTTGGCTGACTATCGGCTTTGCAGCTCGTAGGCTGCCGCGGATGATGATGGAGGGGTGATGCTCTCTCGTTCGTCGCTCAGGAGCCGTGTGCCCAAAAGACCAAGCCCCAAGGCGACAAGGCCTGTCACAAAGAATGTGGGGCGGACGCCTACAGCGTCCCCCAAGATGCCGCTCAACCATGGCCCTGCAAACATGCCGATAGCATAGACTGCTTGGTGAAAGCCCATGGCTGTCGAGCGCTGGTGGTCTGGGATGGTGCGTATTGAGAGCCCCATGAGCGTGGGTGCCAGGATGCCCATGGATAGGCCAACAAAGAACTGCGCTGCGAATAGCAGGGGCAGTGTTGGGGCGCATGCGACTCCCACTAGCCCCATTGCTAGTGATGCGAACCCGGCGTTGGCAAGCGCTTTGTTGGACACACGCTTTGAGAGTGTGGCTGTGGCGAGGTTAGCCAGCATGATAACGGCAACATTGAGGCTAATCATGATGCTAAGCAAGGTGTCCGTCGCGCCGAGCCTCTCTGCTATGATGGGCGTGAATCCGAATGTGGATGCCCAGTTGGCATATTGCGCGACGAGAGCCAGTACCGAGGGCACCAGCACGTCTGGCTGAAACAGCAGGGCCTTGAGCCTGTCCGTCGCAGGACGGACTGACGGCCGTACCGTCTCGCGTGTGAACAGGATGCACACGAGTGCTACCAGACCACTTGCAGCGGCCAGGTAGAAGGCTAGGGGGTAGCCTCCTAGGTCATTGAGCGATCCGTTGGCGCCGGTGGCTAGCATGCGGCCCAAGGACCCAACTAGGGTGAGCAACGCCGTGGCGCGTACAGCCTCGTGCGCTTCGAACATCCCGCTGAATGCCACAACCAGAAGCACCCAGGTGCCGGCGGAAAGCCCCGTGATGGCGCGGCCAAGAGCTAGCCCGCCAATGCCGGTTGCAGATGCCATCACGAGAGCGCCAATCGATGTCAGGGCAAAGCCAGCTACGATGAGCTGCCGGCGCCTCCCAAGCCAGTCTGCCAGGATACCCAAGGGCAATCGGATCACGGCCTGCCAGAGCCCATACATCGAGACCACGGTGCCAACCAACGCCAGACGGTCGGTCTTGCTGGCGGCATAGGTTGGCAGGGTCGGGACATACAGGTAGAGTGCGATCCAATAGAAGAACACGGCGGCGGCATACAAGCCGATCGAGCGGTACCGCGTCCGGGTAGATCCAGAGGCATCCGGAGATGGCGCGTTACTCATGTAGAGCTCCTTGGGGTGAGGGGTTCGATGTGCATGGTCGCACTATCCTACCGGACTGGGTCAACGGGCGCAAACGCGCTCATCGAGGCGTAAGATGGAGGGCACAGTGGCCGATGCTCGAGGCCTGCTCATCGTTTACACGGGTGATGGCAAGGGCAAGACGACGGCGGCTCTAGGGTTGGTGTTGCGTGCGTGGGGGCATGGCATGCGCGTGTGTGTCGTGCAGTTCATCAAATCTGCGCACGAGCGTTGGGGCGAGGTCCAAGCCGCCGAGAAGTTGGGCATCACCTGGCATAGCTTGGGGACCGGATTCGTGTGGGATCCGGGTCATGACGAGCAAGCTCGGCAGCGTGCATTGGACACTTGGAAACTGGCCAAGGAGTTCATCGTGAGCGGAGCGTACGATCTAGTGGTATTGGACGAATTCACGTATCCATTGCAATACGGCTGGATCAAAGTGGACGAGGTCGCGGCGTGGCTACGCCACGAGAGGCCAAGCACTGTCCATGTGGTAATCACAGGCCGGAAGGCTCCCAAAGAGCTCATCGCAGCTGCCGATCTCGTCACCGAGATGAGGAAGGTCAAGCACCCATTCGATGCAGGTGTGCCGGCACAGAAGGGCATCGAGATGTAGGATGCCATCTTGGGCGCGTTCTGGCGAGCCGATGGCTCTACCACACGCAGGCACAGTGGGATGGGGATGGCCTGGCACTCACTCGGGCTGCTGGCAGCCATGGGAGAGACCATTGAGATCGAGAGCAACCCGGGAGAGGGGACCAGCGCAGCCTAGTAGGCGCCGTCTCCCCGTAGCACCTTGGGAATAGTGCGCAGAAGGATCTGGAGATCCAACATCAGCGAGTAGTTCTGGACATAGTAGAGATCGTCTTGCGTGTTGTGATACATAGGACGATCGCTGCGGCCGTTGATCTGCCACCACCCCGTCATGCCCTGGGGCACCGCAAACCGTTTCCGTTGCCAGAGTTCATACTTGGCTACCAGCCATGGCAGCTCGGGGCGCGGTCCCACGAGACTCATTTCGCCCTTGAGGACATTCACCAGTTGCGGCAGCTCATCGAGGCTACTCCGCCGCAGTAGAGCGCCGACACGTGTCACCCGAGGATCGTTGGGGGTCTTGTAGTTCGCGATGCCGTCTTTGCTAATGTCCGCGGTCCTTTGCTCCAGCTCCTCAGCGCCCACGTACATGGACCGGAACTTGAGCATATCGAATAGCTGGCCATTCTCCCCAACCCGTTGCTGTCGGAACAGGATGGGACCGCGAGAATCTAACTTGATCACCAATCCGATGATGCCATATAGCGGCAGCGTCAACAAGAACAGCAAGCCGCCCACGGCCAGATCGAAAGTTCGCTTGACCAGACGCTGGTAGTCGCTCAGGGCGGGCGCCCGCAGGTCAATCATGGGCACGCCAGCGAACTCTTCGAAATCTGCCCGGTGCAACGCCAACGAGAAATAGTCGGGGACGATCCGCACGTGGATCGGAAGTGTATGCAAGGCCACTACTGCCTGAGACAGACGCTCCCAAGCGCGTAGCGGCAACGTCACTACGACCTCATTGATGTCGTGCGCCTTGACTACGTCCGTGATCTGATCTACCGAGCCAAGAATAGGAAGCCCGGCGGCGGCCTTGGAGGGGTCATCATCGAGGTAGCCCACGAACTCCAAGCCGCACCAGGCGTGGTCCTGGAGGCGGCTGGCTACCTCTCGCCCCAATACCCCAGCCCCAACGATCACCACCCGTGCGATCTTGCCGTTCTTTCGCCGCTTCGGCGCTATTACTACGGCCACAAGGCGCCAACCGGCCATGAATACCCATAAAAGCGCCACGATAAGAATGAGAAGCCATCGCGATGTTTGGCGATAGGTGAGGTAAACCAGTCCCGCAAGCACTAGTCCACATATAAGAGCGGCTCGCGTGACATGGCCAAGCTGCTGCCGATAGGTCTCCATGCGCGAGGGATCATAAACGCCCAGCGCCAGAGCTATGGACAGCCAGGTAACTGGCACAAGCCACCAGAGAAACGGCGGTATCAGACCTTCGCGTGGCAGAGGAATCGCCCACGGCCAGCTCGGACGCACCAACCACGCGACCAAGAGCGCCACCACAGCCGTGGCAAGGTCCAGAAAGAGCGAGAGGATCGCATAGTTGACGCTATGGCGACGGAACATGAAAGGATTCCTTCACCTGATTCGGCAAACGAGCTAGCCGATCGGCATTTTAGCGCGCAGGCTCTGCCTTCTCAACAGCAGCGTGGGCGTACGCTTTGCCATCGCCATCGTTGCCCTGGTGCTTGCCTAGATAGCCCAGTTGCTCGAGGCGTGACATGATGATTCCCACACTCTCTTCCACCGTCTGAGTCGCCGAGTTGACGACGATGTCCGGGTCCTCCGGGGGCTCGTACGGATCGGAGATTCCGGTAAAGTTTGCGATTTCACCCGCCAAGGCTTTCTTGTAGAGGCCCTTCACGTCGCGCTCGATGAGCACCTCTAGTGGGCAATCGACAAAGCACTCGACGAAATCGCCGATCTCCTCCCGCGACCTTTGGCGGCGCGCGCGGTACGGCGAGATGAAGGAGCACAGAACGGCGACACCGTTGCGGGTGAGCAGCTTGGACACAAACGTCACCCGCTCAATATTCAGATCGCGGTCCTCCTTGCTAAAGCCAAGGTCTTTGGTGAGGCTTTGCCGAACGATGTCGCCATCGAGTCGCTCGACCTTGAGGCCTCGTTCCCGAAGGATGGGCTCCAAAGCGAGTGCCAACGTCGTCTTACCTGCCCCAGAGAGACCGGTGAACCAGAGTGTGAATCCGCGATCCTGCGCCATCTTGCCTCCACTATGCTGTTGCTGTGCGGAACGACGGACATGTCAAAGATAGCCTACAGGCGCTCAGCAGCCATCCATTCGGGTGGTGTCATGCCGAGGCTGCTGAGGATCGAAGGGGCGACGGCACGCCAGGTGCGTGCCGCCGACCTTGAAGGAGTATCACCACCAGTGGCGATGTAAAGCCCATTCTGTGCATGATTGGCGTCATCGGGACCCGTGTCGTTCTCAAAGACATGCACGGTGCCGTGCCCAACGGAGCCTACCGACCGCCAGGCCAGATTCCCCAGGTAGACGATCAGGTCGGGTGGGATGTTGCGCACCTGTCGATAGATATCCTCCGGACGGAACGCTCGTGTGCCCAGAGGCGAGCCCTGATGATCGGTGGTCGCTTCTAGCTCTGTGGCCAGCTCTTCACGGACTCGCTCATAGTCTTTGGCAGGCACGATGCCCTGAGGCTCGCGGCCCTCCACGTTGAGAAACACGCGTGCATAGTAGCCCCCCGAGGCCCAAGCAAGGGTGTGCTCCCAGTCCACAGCACAATCCTCTATCCTGCTGATGCCCTCGGGTTGCTCCTTCAAGACGAGATACCCTCGTCGTATCAACCACTCGTTGATGCAGAATCCGCCCATCATGGGCTGGCCACCGTGATCCGAGAGCACTAGCACGCTGGTACCTTGCGGCAAGAGATCCAGCATCTCGCCAATCTGCCCATCGAGATACACGTAATAGTCGTGCATCACGTTCTCGTACGGATTCCCGGGATCGAACTTGGGATGATCAGGATCACAATACTTCCAGAAGCCATGATGGATGCGATCCACGCCTATCTCAACCCACACGAATAGGTCCCAAGACTTGCTAGCCAAGAGATGCTTCACGAGCGAGCAGCGGCGCTCCGTCATCTCTTGGATTTGCGATAGGAGATACTCCTTGCGATCCGTACGGAACTGATGCACGTCCACTGCATAGTCCTCGACCGTCTCGCGGATCTCGTCGGCGAGCTCAACGGGCCACGTGTACTGAGAGCGCGTACTGGGCGTCAGAAACCCACTCACTAGCAGTCCATTGACGGGGCGTACGGGGAAGGTCTGCGGAACACCGACCACTGCCACGCGCTTGCCGGCATCGCTAGCTATGTCCCAGACGCGGGGCTCTTTGACGGCAGCGCCTGTGGCGATACTCATCTTGTCATAGGAATAGTCAGAGCGGTTACGGAATCCATAGAAGCCGAGCTCGCCTGGATCTCGCCCGCTGAACATCGCGGACCACGCCGGCACAGTGATGGCCGGGATGGTGGTCTCCAGGGTACCATGCCGGCCCGCCGTCGCCAAGCGGGATAGGTTAGGCAGATCGGACGCATAGCGATCAAAGACCAGGCTGGGCTCGGCGCAATCGAGGCCGATGACGAACACCTTGTTGCGCCCTCGTCTTCCGAACAGGCGGCCGAGCACGGTAGCGCTACTCCTTTTGGCCCCGCATCGCTTGAATCAACAGCTGCGCTACCTCGGGGCGCGTAAACTCGGGCGGTGGGGCTTCCCCGCGGCGGAGCATCTCGCGCACCTGCGTACCGCTCAGGTAGATGTGATCCTCGCGGCTGTGCGGGCACGTCTTTGACGAGACAACCGCGCCGCATTTGATGCAGTAGAACGCGTACTCGAAACGCAAAGGGACAATACCTATCTCTTCGGGAGTGAAGGTGTCAAAGATCTTCTGAGCATCGTACGTACCATAGTAGTTACCGACCCCAGCGTGGTCACGCCCTACGATAAAGTGGGTGCATCCATAATTCTTGCGGCACAGCGCGTGAAAGATGGCCTCTCTGGGGCCAGCATAGCGCATGGCAGCGGGGAAAACTCCAAGAACAACGCGATCAGCCGGGTAGTAGTTGTCGATTACAGCGCGATAGCTGCGCATGCGGACATCTGCGGGCACATCGTCGCTCTTGGTCTCGCCCACGAGAGGATGTATTAGTAGACCGTCCACCATCTCGAGAGCTGTCTTTTGCAGGTATTCGTGCGCACGATGAATGGGATTCCGAGTCTGGAAAGCCACGACCGAGCGCCACCCTCGCTCTGCAAAGATGGCTCGCGTCTGCGCCGGATAACGCGGATACGCATCAAAGCGCCCATCGGAGACCTGGTTCACTAACCAGATCGGACCGCCAAGCAACACGTCCCCTTGCGCATAAAGACGAGCCACACCCGGATGGGCGTCCTCAGTTGTACCATACACCGCTTGAGCCTCGCGACGCTTGTCATAGGTGTAGCGATCGCGCACCTCCATAATGGCCAATACCCGTTGGCCGTCACAGAGGGCAACCTGGTCACCGAGGGAAATGGTGTCAGCCAGATCGGCGTCCACATCAAGGGTGATCGGTATGGGCCAGACGATCCCGTCGGGGAGCCGCATCTCACTGACCACCGACTCGTAGCTATCTTGATCCATAAAGCCGGTGAGGGGGCTGACGACGCCATGCGCGATGAGGTCCACATCGGAAACTGCGGTCGTCGACAGCGGGATACAAGGCAGTGTCTCTGTTAATGCAAGAGCGGAATCGCGCAGGGGGCCTCTGAGGACACGATCGACGAGCGTACCACCATGAGGCAGGATCGAAACAGCTTGCCCACGAGCGGTCGTCATAGCCAGGCCCTCCTTATCACGAGGCCACCAGTGTGCCACAGCACACTCGCCAGGGAGGGCTGTCGGGGCCTCTCGAACCAGGGATATGCTGTGCCACCGATTGCCTGAGGATTCAGGGCGAATCCACAACACAGAAGTCTACGCAGCAATGATGGTAATGCCAAACGACGATCCAAGATGCCTAGCCTAGCTCCCTCAACCTGGACATACTCCTTCTGGCACACTATGATGCGTCATGCAAAAGTAGCTGCGTGAGGAGGATATGATGGTACAACAGTTGCGCGCGGGTGTCATCGGGCTAGGCATTCTTGGCTCACAGCACGCGGAGCACCTTGCGAACCACGAGCGCGTGCGTCTCATCGCTGTTGCCGATATTCGCGAGGCGGTAGCTGAGGAGATCGCGGCGCGCTACCAGGCCAAGCCATACGCCGACTATCGGCAGATGCTCAAAGACCATGCGCTGGATCTGGTGGTGGTGGCTACGCCGGACCCGCTCCACAAGGAGCCGACCCTTGTGTGTCTGGACGCGGGCGTGCCCTGCGTCTTTCAAGAGAAGCCGCTAGCGACGACCCTCCCGGACGCCGAGGCCATCTGCGAGGCCGTCGAGCGCCACGGCGCGCGCCTTTTCGTCAACTATGCCAACCGTGCGGCTCCGCTGGATATGGCCACGCGCTATGTCATGCAACGAGGGCTTCTAGGGCCCGTCGTGTACGGCGAGTCACGGCTGGACGACAACATCAGCGTGCCAACAAAGATGTGGGGTGGACGTAGCCGCGATTGGGCGGCAGGCTCTTCGACCGTGCATTTTTTGCTGAGCCACGTGGTTGATCTACTGCGCTTCTACTTTGCACCAGCCGAGGTGACGGATGTCTTTGCCATCAGCCAACGCCAGGTCCTAGGCTACACGCCCGACGTCTATGATGCCTTCCTGACGATGGATTCGGGGATGCGCGTACGCGTCAAGGCTGAGTGGATCAAGCACATCGACGAGTTGGTAGAGTTTTACATGTGCTTTTCAGGTCATCAGGGGACGTTGATCTACAACAAGCGAGGCGGTTTTGGCACAGAGCCCGGATGGCGCGCGAACCTTCCCACAGACGTGGATGCGGAGGCACTGCTAGCACATCAGGAGGCTTTGCTGAATCTTGGCGCCAATGTGCGAGCCATATTCCACCGGCCCGAGCTCACCGCCGGCGCCCTCCAAGCCGGTACCGCCGATCGAGTGCCATCCCTGGAGTTCCGCGGGCTGGGCTATGGCAAGCCCATGGCGCTTTCCGATGCCATCGTGGACGCCATTCAGCAAGATACGCTAGAGCCCACCGGCTGGGAAGGCCTGGGACCCCTGCCTACGCACTTGGATGGCTTGGCCCAGACGAGGATCACCGATGCTATCATCCGCTCAGCCGAACTGGGCAAGCCGGTCAGCCTCTAGCTCCCATCGTGGAATGGAAAACCCCACCATCGGATAGTGGTGGGGTTTCTGCTCCACCGCATTAGCTGGTAGAGGCGGGCGCTGGTTCGTCGATCTCACCTATGAACTCGAGTGCCAGGCTCTCCTGCGTTAGGTACCAGATCGTGAGCACGCCCACTGCTGTTCCCGTAGCAAAGTCGGGCAGGCTGAGAACTGCTAGCACCAGCGCCGCCCAGCGGGCCCATGGTCGCATCTCCAGCAAGCCCCAGCCGACGGCCAAAGAGACGGCAGCATAGAGAAAGACAGCACCCCCGACCGTCGCGAGCACTACGAATAGGACGACGGCCCCCACAGCACCGCTGAGCACAAAGAATATGGGCAAGGCCGCCAACACGACGATGCCCGCTAGGAGAAGGGCCACGCCCCCCACGAAAAAGCGATAGATGGCCAGAAGCGTCACACCCTGTGGCCGTTTGCGCTGTCGCTCAGCCGTCATGTCTTCCTCCTCCTCATCTCTTCTCCCCGGAATGTCTTTAGCAACCGCAGGCTGTGCAGTTGGGGTTGAACAGCGTTGCGTTACGGCACCCAGCGTCGCCCCTCGTCAAGCATGATGAGATAGTTCTCTAGGGGGATATAGTTGGCGACGCTGTTGCCTGTTCCCAGGCAGTAGCCGCCACCAGGCATGCAGGCGTCTAGCGTGTTGCGCACCCGCCGTCTGATGGCCTCCTCGTCCGCACGACATAGGAAATCGACGTCGATACCCCCCAGCGCAGCCAAGCGATCGCCGTAGAGACGCTTGTGCTCGATCACCGTGATGATGGTATCCTCGAACGAGTGCTGGGCGTCGATGCGCACGTCTTCGATGAGATCAGGCATGATCTCCTTCAGGTTCCCACATGAGTGCAGCAGGTAGGGACGTCCCGCTGCGTGCGACATCTCGGCCATCAGCCTGTGGCCGGGGAGGACGAACTCGCGCAGATCGTCTGGGCTGATGAGCGTGGCCGAGCGGAAGCCCATGTCGTCGCTCCCCCACACCATTTTGACGCGGTCGAACTGTAGAATGCGCTCCAGTGCCTCCCGGAATAGCTCGGTGATGCGATCAGAGATCGCGCGCACCAGATCACGTTGGTCATAGAGTGCAAAGCAGAGCGTCTGATAGCCCATCAGCCAGGTGAGGAATTCTGCAAAGTGACCGAATCCGCCACCGCCGATGACGCACATGTCATCGGGCAGGTTCTCCTCGTACCATTCCAACATGCGTGTATGGGCATCGGACAGCTTGGGCCAGGGGTAGGCGTGGAACTCATCCCATGTCGTGATGGGGCCTTTGCCCTCTGACATGAACTGACGGCCACCGGTACGCTCCAGATCGGCCGTGTCGTCGGCAGCACCCCAGTTGAACTTCATGGTGATGCCTTCTATCCCCGCCCGCACATAGTCATACCCCAGGAACCGTTGGAGGATGACTTCGGACTTGCAGTAAAAGTAGGGGTCATCCGCATCGAGATGATCCCACAGGTGAAAGCGGCTGGCGACCTCCTCTCGCACCTCGGGATCGAGGAACAACTCGATATTGTGGACACGCCGCGGCGTGCCATGGCGGAGGATGCAGGCGGAACGCAACTCTTCCCAATCGGGGGGCACGGCGACTTCCAACAGATGCTCAGGCATAACGACTAGCGCTCCTTGCTGCTCAGTGGGGCTACCAGTTGGTGTACGATCCATCCTCGCGGTGCAGATGCGGTGGCTCGGAGAAACGGAACTTCTCTTCAGCTATCAGCGCCTCGTTCACGTCGACTCCAAGCCCAGGCGTATTGGGCACCACATATCGTGGACCATCGAGTGTGACCTGCTGCGGGAACAGATCGCTGTTGTCCGCCCCAAGCTGCTCCGTAGGTGTGGCACGGCATTCTAGCCAGGAGAAGTTGGCTACCGCTGCTGCCAAATGTACTGTGGCCGCCGTGCAGATCGGTCCTAACGGGTTGTGAGGCATTAGGTCAATATAGTGAGCCTCGCACCAGCCGGCCACCTTGATCGCCTCTGTCAGGCCACCCACATTGCAGACATCAACCCGTGCATAGTTGGTGAGTCCCTGTTCGATGTAGGGCAGGAACTCCCACTTGCTCGAGATCTCCTCTCCTATGGCTAGGGGGACGTCCACCATGCTTCGCAGGGCTTGGTAGGCCGACGGGCACTCGTCCCTGATCGGCTCCTCGACAAAGTCCAGCGTCCCGAGGGGCATACGCTGGCAGAAGGAGGCAGCCTCCGCCACGCTGAGCCGATGATGATAGTCAATGCCGAGCACAGGGTCAGGTCCTAGGACCTCGCGTAGATGCGTCAGGATCTCCGCGGTAGCGCCAATGGACCGCCACGGCTCAAAGGTGTGTGAATCCTCAGAGCGGCCTCGGTACCCGATGCCGGTACGGATTGCCCGCCAGCCATGCTCCAGCAAGAGTTGGGCGTCAGCCACTGCTTTATCAGGCGTGCCAAGCCCGATAGTGGCAAAGACGGGCACATAGTCGCGCTGCTTTCCGCCCAGGAGCTGATAGACGGGGACTCCTAGCGCCTTGCCGGCGATGTCATAGAGAGCCAAGTCGATGGCAGAGATGGCGGCGGTCAAGACGCGCCCACCCTCGAAATATGCGCTGCGGTACATCTCCTGCCAGTGCCGCCCGATGGTCAACGGATCGCGTCCGAGCAGAAACTCGCGGAAGTGCTTGATGGCGCCAACAACGGCAAGCTCCCGCCCTGATAGGCCTGACTCGCCCCACCCATAGACGCCACCGTCGGTCTCTACCTTGACGAGTAGCTGGTTCCGTCTGCCAACCCAGACGGGATAGGCCTTGATCTCGCTGATGCGCATTACACTCTCCCTTGCTCGCTGACTGCCAATATGGCGAGTCTACGACACAGCGGCAAGCGTAGCAAGCCTGCCAGGTGTGCAAGACATTTCTTACCGGATTACTTGACTTTACCCGCAGATTTGGCTAGATTAGTAGGGTCCAGTAATGATCGGGATCACCCAACTAACACGCATACCTGCATCGATGAGGCGTTACATGTCAGCCCAGGGGATCGCGACACGATATCGCAAGTGGTTTCTGCCCGCCGTGTTCGTGATAGGGATCGCGATAGGCTTGGCCCTGAGCGCAGCTATGGTGACCCCAGATCCCGCGGTGGTGGCTGCCAGCCCAACGCCAATGGCGCGCCCCACATCAACGGTCACGCCCACGCCAGAACCTACGCGTACCCTGTCACCTACAGCGACCGCAACGCCGTTGCCGAGCCCAACCGCAACTCTACTGCCTACAGAAACGGCCACCCCGCGTCCAACGTCGGTGGGGACGTCAGCGCCAACGCCAGGCGCACCGACGATCACCCCGGCGCCGTCAAAGTCCTCGCCGGCGCTGCGGCCCAGCCTGTTCATCATAGGTGGTGTCGACTTTTCGTCCGTGTCCGATCCCTTGACCATCAGCTATCCGACGAACTGGGATCGGAGCGATTGGCTGACTCTCAACGGGGTTGACATTCTCATCTCTGGTGCGAGTGGCGCCAACCTGCGCGTGTTCAATGACATCGGCTCGTGGGTGCCTGATCACAAGATCTTTGTGTACGCCGATGGGCTTACCGGTGTGCCGATTCTCAGCATCCATGACGGCTACTGGGCCCATCAGGCTCTGGAGGCCGAGCCGCTGCGCGAGCTCATTGAGGGGAGCGTGCGCACGCCGTATGACCTCGCGACCATCGAGGCCAACTTGGAACGGCTCCGGGGATATCCAGTGATCTTTGCGCAAGGAGATAGCGAGGCGAGGTTCGTTGTACGTGACGCCTTACGCCTGGATGCTGAGACTACCAACGCCTATCTCTACAAGCCCGGTCGGGTGAGTGAGCTGTTCCCCGATGGCCAAGTGACCCGCGATACGCTTCTCGTCCTCATCTGCAGCGCGCGCCAACCAGGTGAGTCCAACGAGACTTTCCCTGCTCGGTTCCTGATCCTACTGGAGTATGCCCCAGCGTAGCGCGTGGCATAGTTCGAGGTGCCTGCCCACAGTGTGATCGCGGCGATTGGACAATGAACCCCGCTTGACGTATACTGTCGGCTCGTAAGTAAGTGCAATCCCGTGTGGTAAGCTTGGGAGGATCACCTTGGCCAATACAGCGTCTGCCGCCAAACGAGCGCGGCAATCGGAGAAGCGACGCATCAGGAACCGGCTTGTCCGTACGCGGATGCGTAATAGTGTGAAGCGAGCTCGCCTCGCGCTGGACGCGAGCGACCGAGAGGCAGCCGAGGCCATTGTGCGCCAGGCATGTCGTGAGCTCGACAAGGCCGCCCAGAAGGGCATCATCCACCGGAACACGGCAGCTCGGACCAAATCTCGCCTAGCTCGTAAGCTGAACACCATCTAGCGCACGTTCGAACACGACCTTGCAGGGCGCCAGGACTCGTCTCGGGCGCCCTTTTGCTGTGCGGGACGCTGGCCTAGAACGATGCTGGCACCCGCAGGATGAGCACCTCGCCAGTGGCAAACGCGAGATCCAACTGCTCCGTCAGCCAAGCCACATGTTCATCATTGAGGCCATACATGGCGCGTTCCTGCTGACTGACGTATACGTAGCGCACCCCGTACCGTTCGAGCGCCTCCCCTAGTTTAGCTACATCGCGTGACGTGTAGATAGCGCGCAGGTCAGCCTCGCGCGGAGCCAGCATATCGTCGCTGCCTCGCCACTGCACCTCATGACCGGGCCAGCCCAGGATAGTGGGCACGCCAGTCAGGGCCGATAGCTGGCTACTACTCGCGTCATAGTCCACTCCCGGCGCTGCCGCTAGGACGTCTCCTGGCTGGCAGACCTCCGATAGCCAGAGATACGCCGCGTACGCGTCTGGCGCCGCCTTGCTCAGATAGCTGGCCCCATCAAGCGTCCAGGGCTCAACCGAGGTCTTCCAACGGCTTACGGCTGCCATCGGGAGGTAAGGCAAAGCGACCAGCCACACGAGGATGACCGGCGCCAGTCCCCAGCGCGCGTGCCGCCCACATCGATAGAGGCGATAGGCGGCGCAAACGCCCGCGACGGCCAGCAGCATCCAGGCTTGCTGGTACACCTTGAACACGGTGTTCATACGCGTGCCAAAGAGATCGTGTACGAAAAAGAACTCGGCACCGAGGATGAGCGCAGTGCCCCCTAG
>CAZTMY010000005.1:0-22054 GCA_964614895.1 uncultured Anaerolineales bacterium | reverse complement strand
GACGCCAGCCCCCGTCTCTATGAGAAGACGATGGCCATGATGCGTCAGGGTTTCCACCCCACCCGGTGTGATCGCTACACGGTACTCTTTATCCTTGATCTCCTTGGGCACGCCGATGATCATCCTTGACCCGCCTTTGGCTAGAGGGCCACGTTAGTTCTACTCTCGAGGACCGCGTTGTCTCCGATATTGACCGACTGGACGTCGCCTTGTAGCGTAGCTTGATGGCCCACCAGGCTGTTGGCGAGAACCTGGTACCGCACGGTAGCACCGGACTCAATGACGGCATCTTGGATCACCGAATCCTCAATCGTCGCACCGCTTCCGACGCTCACATACGGACCAACGACCGACCGCTTGATCACCGCGCCGTCGGCCACGTGGACCGGCGGCACCAGGATGGCATCTTCAACGGGCACCTCCCTAGCATGACCATGCTCCAGCAGGTACCGCTGCGTGTGGAGCAAGGCCTCGGGGTTGCCGCAATCCTCCCACACGGAGACGGGACGGGTCACAAAGCGCGCGCCTTGATCTACCATCACCTGCAAGGCATCAGCGAGATAGTACTCACCCCGGAGGCTGCGTCCGCTGGCCATGAGCGTCTCCGTAGCTCGGACCAGGGCTTGGCCATCCCGTACCCAATAGGCGCCAATGATGGCCTGGCGATGCTCCATTGTAGCCGGCTTTTCCACAAAGCGCGTGATACGGTCGTCTTTGACCACGACAACGCCAAAGCGCCTGGGATCGGGCACCTCCTTGGTCCAGATGATGCCATCCTCGCCGTCGTGCCCCAGCCCACGCATGTCCCCCTGGAACAGCGTGTCCACGAACACGATGAGCGTCGGCCCCTCGAGCCATTCCTTTGCCAGGTAGATGGCATGCGCCTGCCCTCTGAGTTCCTCCTGCACCACATAGCGCGTCGTCAGCTCTGGATGCGCCGTCGCCATGTACTCCCGGACCTGATCGCCAAGCCAGCCCGTTATGAAGATGTACGAATCGGGGGATGTGGCCTGGAGAGTGTCGAGTACGTGCCCAAGAATCGGCTTGCCGGCCACACTGACGAGCGGCTTGGGCTTCGACCAGGTCTGCGGGCGCATGCGCTTGCCATAGCCAGCCAGAGGAAGCACAACTCGCATGGAAACGTCCTTTCGCTTCGGGCATGCAAAGGCGACGCGCTTGCCCTATCTGTCGCTATCCTGGCAGAGTGCTGGCTGCAGGCGATGCCAATCGGTGGCCTCCTCAAACGCATGAGCGACGCGCAGGATCGTGCTCTCTTGGAAAGCGTCGCCGAGTACCTGCACCCCGATGGGCAATCCGTCATCTTGTCCGCATGGTATCGAGATCCCGCACAAGCCCGCGAGGTTCAGCGCCAGGGTAAAGATATCCCCCATGTACATCTGGAGCGGATCATCCACCTTCTCTCCGATATTGAACGCAGTCGTGGGGGTCGTGGGAGCGATGATGGCGTCACATTGTTTGAAGGCTTCCGTAAAGTCCTGTTTGATTAGCGTGCGTACCTTTTGCGCCTTCAGGTAGTAGGCATCATAGTAGCCAGCCGAGAGGGCATAAGCTCCAATCATGATACGCCGCTTGACCTCGGCACCGAAGCCTTGCCCCCGGCTCATGCGGTACGCATCCCAAATGTCCTGGGCTTCGGGATGGCTGAACCCAAAGCGTACGCCGTCATACCGCGCGAGGTTGGCCGAGGCCTCCGCTGGAGCCAGTAGGTAATAGACAGGGAGGGCATAATCCGTGTGTGGCAGCGAGACCTCGACGATCTCAGCCCCCAGATCACGCCACACGCTGATTGCATCACGAATAGCAGCGGTCACGCTGGGATCCACACCCTCTTCGCCAAAGTACTCGCGTGCCACGCCGAGGCGCATCCCTCGCACGTCTCCGTGCAATAGGTCTGCATAGGAGGGTACAGGCTCGTCGGCAGATGTAGCATCGAGCGGATCGTGACCCGCCATCGTCTCGAGTAGCAAGGCCGCATCTCGCACAGTCGCCGTGAGGGTTCCTGCCTGATCCAGCGACGAGGCAAAGGCTACGAGCCCGTGCCGAGAGACACGCCCATACGTCGGCTTGAGGCCCACCACGCCACAGAATGCTGCTGGCTGTCGAATGCTGCCCCCGGTATCGGTGCCCAGCGCTGCCACAGCGGTACCTGCTGCTACGGCCGCCGCACTGCCCCCGCTCGAGCCGCCCGGTACGCGATCGAGATCCCACGGGTTGTGGGTGGTCCAAAAGCCCGAATTCTCCGTGGAGGATCCCATAGCAAACTCGTCGGTGTTGGTCTTGCCGAGGGGCACGACGCCAACCTCTCGCAAGCGAGCGACGACGGTGGCGTCATACGGCGGAACAAAGCCTTCTAGCATACGCGAACCACACGTGGTGGGCATTCCGCGGGTGCACAACACATCTTTGATGGCCAACGGTATGCCAAGAAGAGGATGGTCCTGGCCCTCGGAACGGCGCCGATCGGCCTGCTCTGCCGCCTCTAGGGCTACGTCTGGGGCGAGGTGGAGATAGGCTTGGATGTGGGGCTCTATCTGTTCAATGCGATCGAGGATCTCTTGCGTGAGAGCCACAGAGGTAGTGCGCCCCGCCTGCAAGGCGGCATGGGCCTCTACAATGGTATGACGATAGGCGCACACTTGGCGTGTCCTTTCATACGTTCGAATCAGCGTAACCTAACTCTCCAAGACTGGCTTCACTCTGATAAAGCCATCGCTCGTATCGGGCGCATTGGCAAGTGCATCAGAAGTCGAGAGCCAGTCGCGCACGCGATCTTCACGGAAAACGTTGCGCTGGGGGGTGACTTGGGCTGTCGGGGGGATATCATCCGTGTTCAGCTCGTTCAGTTTGGCCATGGTGTCCAAGATCTCGGTGAGCTGCTGGCGATAGAGCGTCACTTCCTCCTCGGTCAGCGATAGCTTCACAAGTTCGGCAATATGGAGGACCTCTTCTCGCTCAAGTGCCATGATGCCTCTCCTCAAGCTAACCTACGCTGGCGATTATACCAATGTGACCACGGTGACCCAAACGAGGCTAGGTATCACATACCAGCATCTGTACGTTAGAGAGCGCGGCAAATACGCGCTCTCCCGGCCCAACTCGCACAAAGACCCCATCGACCCAATCCCCCAAAGCGGTGCGCTCAAGGCCTGATGGCACCTCGGAGACCAAGCCGACTGCGCCCCGGTGCGGCCCGGCTGTGACGCGCACGATCGCGCCGACCGAGACTTGGCGGTACGGCACTAGAGCTGCGCGCGGCACGCGCGCGCGAGGAACGACCAGCTCCGCGAGGAGGCCGGTGTGCGCCTCGGCGCCAAAGAGGACCGCTCCCTTCTGGCAAAGCTCTCGCAAGCTATCATAGACGACGTCAGGCATGGGGCTGTCACCAAAGCCCTCAGTCGCCAAGGCGGGCAACCCAAGGTCCTCGCACTGGCGGGCCAACCGCTGAGGCATAGAGCCCACAACCAGTCCCCGCACCAGACATGTCACGGCGCGCTGGATGGCTTTGGGATCCCGCACGCGTCGCGCTACCAGAATGGCTCCTCGCTGCCTCGGCCCAACCTGATCCGCGCGTAACCATCCGTCTTTGTCGCCCTGAGCGAGCGTGAGAGGTCCAGTGCCTTGGCCGCTGCTGCCCCACGAACCGCGAAGGTAAGCAGCCGATGTCGTAATCGTCACGCCGCGTCCACGATGCACGCGTTCAACAATGCCTGGCATCCCGGCGGTGAGCTCTTCTGCTGGCCGAGGTACGCGCAGGAAAATGAGGCCGTTGCGAACCGATTGCACACGTCCCTCAATGGGCGCCGTCGCCTGACGGCGCCACAGCCACCATCGGCTGGCCTCGCCGATCAAGTCGCCCGCGGCAACGCTGTCTCCCGGCTCGACGCGGATATGCTTCCCCGCGCTAGCTGACGAGACGCCGAGAGCGTCCGCAACGTCGAGGACTAGTACCTTGTCTCGGCTATCCGCACGAGCCACGACCGTATCCGCGGCAACCTGCTGGCCCTCTTGCACCAAAACACGCCCTTCGCCGTGGAGAAGACGCCGGCGAGAGACCATGGCTGCTGAGGAGAATAGAGGATCAACGTGAAGAACCGACATCGAAACCCAGAGCGCCAAGCCAGGAACGAATGCGGGCGTGGCGGTGCTCGTCGCTTTGAGCAGGGGGAAGCGGCCTGCCGCGAGCATCCACCACGATGCCGAGGCTCCCGCCCGCAACGCGGGCTCGACCGCCCTGCCCATTATGTCCGGTGCCGATATCCAGACGGCGATGTGGATACACCTCGACGTCTGCCCTACTGCTCGTCGCAAGAGGCAAACGGACGATCTCTCCAAAAGCAACGTCACGCTCCAGAACGTGCCCGTCATCATAGTGGACGACAATCCGCAGTGCGCGCTGGCCATCGCGCAATACGCCAACCGGAGCAATGATCGTGCCCGCGGGATATACGGCATCGTGCTGGAGCACCTGGACCGCCGCAAGGGGAGACACCTGCGCCAGGGCGCCAATCTGTGGCCAAAGGCTGTGTCGATCGATTACCAGCCGATTCAATCCGATAGGCTGCACCGCGTCCAAGCAAGTGAGCATCACCGCGCCATCCTGAGCGGTATGCCCTAACACTCCCCCTCGCGCGGCGATTAGGTCAAACCTCGGCAGTAGCTCGCCAGTGTCTTCCTGCATATCACAACCGAGGTACTGGTTACGCACAGCGCCGACAGCTACGCTCAGAGAGGCTCTCGCCATCGCGTGCAGGAAGAACAGCTCCTCAAAGGACTGTGGAATCCCATGCGGGCGCAACGCGATGCTCCCCGCGCGGTCCAGGATCTCCTCCGCCGCAAGCGGATGCGGCAACCAGCGCCCGACGGCCATGGGGCCAACTCGCTCCACAAGACTGGACGCGGCCGCGCCCGTTCCAACGTCGGCTATCGACGCCCAGTGATAGAGCGAGTTCCTGGCCACACCGGCAAAGGTTCGCGATCCTCCTACGTCGACGGCTACGGCTCCTTGACTCTCGTGAGAACCAAGCAGCTGTACCACCAAACCCAGCGCGCGCTGGCTTCCCAGGATCGGAGCGCTGCAGATCTCCTCGAGGGCGGCATAGCCCGGCAATCTGACAAGGGCCACCTCCTCGTAGGCTGTCATCAGCTCAGCCTGCAGCTCACCAAGGCTCTCCACCTGGGCGCTGGGCCGTACATTCTCCACGGCGCTAAAGCGGAACACAGAGGAGAGTTCCTGCGCTACTGGTCGTCGCGCCTCCAGGTTCCCGGCAAAGATGATGCTGGGTCTTTGCTCCCTCGGTATTTCCTCGTACAAGATGGCCAGCACGCGAGCCGCTTCTAGTAGGGGCTCCACCGGGCCGGCGTCCACGCCCCCCACCATGATGATCACATCGGGGGGACGTAGGATCAGCGCCTCGATGGTCTCGTCGCTCCACTCGCGTAGTCGCCCTGCCAGCGGCAAGTGAGCCACCGCGCGCGCACCGGCAGCTTGGCACGCCCGCGTCGCGCTTTCTATGCTTTGCCGCTCTGCCATGCCGACAATGACACAGCTAAGAGGGGGCGCCGCGCTAGAGACCGCCACCACGGCATCCACGCCGGCCCCCGAAACGCGCTCAGGAAGGACCAGAGAGCCAGATGAATCCAGCAGAGGACGTTGCGCCACGTCCTGAAGCCGCCGTACCGCGCGGCGCAATCCTAGCGTGATATCAGCTTCGGGCTCGCGCGATGTCGTGGGCGACTCGGCCGTCGCCACCATCCGCGAGACGCCCTCGACCTCATCCACCAACGCGACGTGCGTCATCGTGCTGCCGATATCTACCGCGATATAGGATTTGGGCGTAGCCTGTTCAGCCATGCCTGTCTACCCGCCTGCTGACAGAGACGCCACGAAACCCGCCAGAAACGTCAGCCTGCTCACGAGGATCCCAAAGAAGGTCACCATGGCGCCAGCGTACACCACGCCGAACGCGACCATGATGACAGCGCGTCCCAGGGCCCCCAGCCCTTCGAGCATGCTTTGCCACGCTTGCCCTAACTTGCCCTTGCCCTGGGACGTGAACTGGAAGGCAGCCAACGCCGCGATCGTCCCGATGAGCAAGAGCCCGGCGTCGAGAGCATACGCCCACCCCACGACGCCCCCGCCATAGTCGCGCGGAGCCAACGACACCATGCTGGCCCGCAATTGTGGTACTAGGGTGCCTGTCAATGCGCCGCCTAGAGCCAACGCTGCCCCACCGCCAAAGAGGACCCCTAGCGGCAGGTTTGCGATCACGGCGAGAGGCCTGATGCCACGCATGAGCAAGAGGATGCCCAACACCATGAACACGCCGTAGGTCCAGTGCGCTCGCGGGTCTTGCAGCAAGAGCTGAATGCGTGGCCATAGCACCAGATTCCATGCTTGAGCCGTCGCATAGCCCGCCGCGATGCCCGCTAACAGGAACTGCATCGCTTTGGCCACGGGATTAGGCGCGATGGCATACGATAGGACGGCGCACGTGATCAGGGCCGCCACCCACGCACCAATCTGCTCCCAGCCTCCAGGGGCTAGCCTCGCTATGCTTGCCGTCCAAGCATCAAACATCGCACTCACCCTCTCGTCTCCGAGTCGCTACTGACATAGAACACGTTGGCAGCCACGGCTGCCAGCACCAGGATCACGAAAAGAGCCATGTACCCATCGGTCCAGCGGAGCGCTTGGGCAGACACGCCCGTCACGAGCTCAAGCTCGCCAGCAGCTAGACCGCCAGCCACCAGATGCGCCACTTGCCCGGAAAGAAGATATGGAGTGAGCACGGCCTCTAGCTGACCGGTCACGAGAGCATCCAAGGGAACCTGGAGACATCCGCCAAGCTGCTCTATCCACATCCGCGCTGTAGCTCCATCATCCGCCAGAAGAATCACGCGCTCGACATCGCCAGCGCCGGCAAGCTCGGCCGTGGTGCCCCAATCTGTCAAGGAACGGCCATGAACCGCATCAACTTGGAGGCCGCCCCAGCCCTCGCATAAAGACCTCACCCCAGCTTGATATCCGCTGAGGTAGCCGGCGATGACATAGTCGTCGCCGTAGGTGTAATCAACATGAGCCTGCTCTGCCTTGGCCAGAGTTTGACGCGCCAGAGCGACCCCAGCCGGATCGAGAGCAACTGCCACGATCTGAACCTCGTTCGCGATAAGGCTGGCCACCGTGGCATCGGCGAGCGTTGACATCTCGCCACTGTATGAGGGTGAATAGGCAAACACGAGCAGCACCGTATCATCAGGCTCCAGCGATGCCCACGTCTCGGCGAGATCAACTATGCTCTCTCGCGGAGCCACGAGTCCGGTCAGCTTGCCCGACCCTCCGGCGGCCATCAGGGCGGCTCCCATCAGCAGCAGCGTCAGGACGAGCCGAACCGTTCGCACACCAAGAGGCTCACGCATTTCCGGCCGCACTCTGCGTCGTGTGGCCAGCGGAGGGGGACCCTGCGCAAGCTGCTCCAACCATTCCGCCAACTTGCGTTCCTGATCGGTAGGCGCTCTCGGTGGCACGTAGGTAGGTCGGTGCGGCCGAGCGATGGCCGCTTCAACGGGCAGGAGATCCAGCTCCTCCCAACGTTGTGGCACGCCACGAAACGCTGCCCGTTCCGGGCGCCGGTCGGGTTCGCGTCGCTTGGGCGGGGCAGCGGGATGATGCGCACGGCTGCGCGGGAGCATCTTGCCGACCAGATCGGTGGAGGGCTCCGATTTGCTGGAGGGCGATGGTTCTACCGGCTGATGGCCGCTGGTCCGCCGTTCGCGAGCCACGGCGTCTCCAATGCTGCCTCGGTCCGCGTCGCGTACTGATCGCACCGCTGGACTCGCGGGATGCTGCGGCGGAATACTCTTTGCGCCCGGGGTGAACGGGGAAACGCACTCGGACGCTTCATCACCCCCGGGTTGTGTCTCTGTCTCTCGGATAAGCGCTAGGCAGCGATTGCAGAAGGTGTTGTCGGGTGGGTTCACCGCACCGCATCGCGGGCAGGCACGGTACACAAAGCCAGCCAGCGAGGCGCCGCAGCGCTCGCAGGTTTTGGCATCCTCAGCGTTCGGATGTTGGCACTCTGGGCAGACAATCATGCTGTCCCGCCTAAGTGTACGGCCTTTCGACGCCAAACAGAATCCGCAACGAGGCGATGATCGCACCGAGGGACACGCCCAACAGGATGCCACGCATGCCCGCAGCCGCGGGGACCGTGACCATCCACTGCCGAAGGCGTGGTAGGACTGGCGAGATGGCACTCGCGATTGGGAGCTGAGCCAAAAGCGCGAACAGCGCACTCACCAGCAGAACAGCCGCCTCTCCAGAGCGGAGCCGAAAGGCGCGATAGGCTCCCTGGATACCAAAGAACGCCAACAGTGCCGCCATGGTGGCCTGCAGCGGCTCGTATACATAGTCGAACAACCACTGCAGCTCCGTCCCCGTTGGGCGCGCTATGCCGAGTCCTAGCGCTGCAAGAAGCCCGACCAGAAGCACGACGCTCCCACCGCCTCCGCCATCGCGACGTACTAGACGTCTCACGTGTGAGGTCATCAGCTTGAGAACGGCCAGAATCAACGCGAACGCGCCGAGAATCATGATACCCTCGAGCAACGTTGCCCCGATGGCATTCACGACAGGCACGTCCAGCAATAGATCGGCTAAAATGGCCGCTCCACATATAATCGCCGCCATGATGGGGAGGGTTCGTCGCATAGGCCCCGCCTATCTCCACCACCCGAAGGAAATCGCCAGGGCACCCAGGAGCAAGGCGAGCACGCCCAGCCATCTGAGCGCATCGGTGGCCACTAGGCTGGCCACCTGGCTCTCCTCGCCCAAGTAGGCACCAGCCGCATAGACCTCCTCGCCAACTACCGCGTCGTCCATCGCTACGTACATCAGCGCTGCGGCTGATGGCTCTACCGTCCCTCCTACGGGCGGCCTCCGCCTAGCACCGAGCGCACCGGCTAGCCACAGACCATCGGCACCATAGTCGCCCAAAAGGACGTGCGCTGATGCCGGCTTCCCTTGAACCATGGCCGCAGCTCCTGCTGCATAGGCCATCGGATCCGGCCCCGCGTACAGGGCGTCGGCATTCGGGAAACCCATGGCCCCCGCGATCAGCGTCCCATCGCCGGCAGTGACCGTGGTCCTAGCGGTGGCCGCCGATCCGCCTTCCGACAAGTAGCGAGCCACACCCAGAGCCGCCGCGCTTTCGGGAGTCGCCATACTCCCCAGCCCCCCAGAGCCAAGGCTGATGTGGACGGGCAGGTCGCTCTCGACAGCTCTGGTGGGGGCCTGGCGGATTGCCTCATAGGCATCGATGCGGCGCAGCGGCGCTTGGCGAGCGCGACGCGAAAGCAACGCCAACACCAACATGACCGCAGCTATCCCGAGCACAGCCATGGGCGCGATGCCCACGTCTAGCGACTCCAGAATCGGTTCAGCCATTCCCGAGCCCTTCCTCCAAGGAAGCCACCTCTCCCGAGATCAGCGCCTGCAAGGCTGCTAGCCCTCCCGGCTGTTCGCAAAGTTTGCCAAGGGCACTCAGGCTAGGGCCACCCAACGCCGACGCCATTTCGAGCATCTGCCCGCAAAAGACGCCTGCGGGCTTGATCATCTCAAGCGCGATAATGACGGCCGGCGCAAGGCCGGCGTGCCGCAACCTGCGCGCCCAAGCACGATACGAGTTGTCGGGATCTCTGACCACGATGGCCTCTCGCTTTCAAGCAGCATTCTGCTAGATGATAGCCATAGTATACCACCAGCGGTAAGCGATCCCTAGGAAGAGGGAACGGTTTCCTCCAACAGTAACTTCAGCTGCCTGGCGGTATCTACGGCCTGGCCCTGCCAGTGGTTGTTGGCAAAGACGTACACCGTGCCGACCTCATCCTCTAGGTCACGAACACGCCGTGCCCATGGAGTCAGCTCCTCGATACTGTAGCGATAGTTATAGCGCTCCCACGCGTGCTCGTGCTGCCACCACTTGGCGGCATTCCGCCCATGCAACCGCACATACGCTGGGATAGCCGTCGCCTCCGTCACAGGTGGCACCAGCGACCTGAACCTAGGCTGATCAACGCAGCAATAGCCCAACCCGGCTTGACGCAGTGCCTCAAAGAAAGATGGCTGAATCCAACTGCGGTGACGCACCTCCACCACCAGAGGCAGCTCACCAAAGCGTTCCCGCAATGCCATCAGATACGCCAAGTTTGCCTCGCTATGTCGGAACGACGGCGGGAACTGTGCCAGGACACACCCGAACTGGTCACGCTCGCGCCAGGGAGTTAGGGCGTCTATAAACGCGCGATAGGCCGTCTCATCCGCATCGCGGGTGTGCGTCATGCTACCATGCGCCTTCAGCGTGAACCGAAAACTGGCGGGTGTCTTGGCTGCCATGGTTTGCAGCGTATGCGAGTCCGGCATGCGGTAGAACGAAGCGTTGAGCTCTACCGTGTCGAACGTTCGCGCATAGAATCTGAGCCAGTCGTTCTTTGCCAAGCTCGCCGGATAGAAGGGACCAACCCAATCATCATAGGAAAAGCCACTCGTTCCAATGTGGATCACTGCTCTTCCAGAGTCGTATCGGGCTCGGGCTCAGCCTCAGATTCGGAATCCTCCAACGGCGCCTCGTCTTCGACGCTGTTGCCGATCAGCACATCCCGGGAGCGTCCACCAGACTGCGCTGGACCTACCACTCCGAGCTCCTCTAGCTCGTCTATCAGCCGCGCTGCACGCGGGTATCCCACCCGAAGCTGCCGCTGCAAAAAAGAAGCCGAGGCCTGACCGTGATCCTGCACGAGCTCGATGGCCTGTTGGAGCAAGGCGTCGTCGTCATCATCGACAGAGAGCTCCAAGCCCTCCCAAGGCGGCGCTTCGTTGATGGGAGCTCCCTCGTCTGGCGCCTGGGTCTTCCAGAACCTAACCAGTGCGTCAAGCTCACGATCGGACACAAAGCAGCCTTGCACACGCCGCAGCTTGGCGGTATCGGGCGCCATGTAGAGCATGTCTCCCTCGCCCAGCAGTTTCTCGGCGCCGGGCGAATCCAGGATCACGCGCGAATCTACCTGTGAGCTCACGGCAAAGGCGATGCGCGCCGGGAAGTTGGCCTTGATCAGGCCGGTGATCACATCCACAGAGGGGCGCTGGGTAGCCACCACCAGGTGAATCCCCGTGGCGCGTGCCATCTGCGCGATACGGCAGAGCAACGCTTCCACGGCCTCACCTGCGGTGAACATAAGGTCTGCCAGCTCGTCGATGATCACCACGATCATGGGCAGGGGGTCTACCTCACGGGAACGCGCCTTCTTGTTATATGCTGCCAGGTTGCGCACGCCTGCCTCGGCGAACTTGGCATAACGCCCATCCATCTCGCGGGCCACCCAGCGGAGTGCCGCCACCACTTTCTGGACCTCTACCACAACAGGGGCGAGCAAATGCGGTATGCCGTTGAAGTTGCTGAGTTCGACCCGCTTCGGGTCCACGAGGAGAAGTTTCAGCGTATCCGGTGGGCACGTGAGGAGAAACGATCCGATCATGGCATTCAAGCAAACGCTCTTGCCCGAACCCGTGGCCCCAGCCACCAGCAGATGCGGCATGGTCTCGAGATTGGCGACGACGGGCTCCCCAGAGACGTCACGCCCCAAGGCAATCCGCAATCGCCCGCGCTGGCGTCGAAACGTTTTGGATTCCAGCACGCTGCGTAGACCTACGAGGGTTTTCTTGCCATTGGGCACCTCAATTCCAACCACCGATCGCCCAGGTACTGGCGCCTCGATGCGAATGGGTGCCGCGGCCAGCGCGAGAGCCAAGTCATTGGAAAGGGAACTGATCTTGCTGACGCGCACTTTTTGCCGACGCGTTCCGCCATCCCGATCTTGGTACTCGGTAAAGCCGGGCTCAACTCCGAATTGGGTCACTACGGGGCCACGATGCCACTCGACGACCTTGGCAGGGACGCCGAATGCGGCTAGCGTCTCCTCGATGACCTGGGCGCGGTGGCGGGTGTCCGCGTCATCGGCTCCATCGCCGCTATCCTGCTCGAGGAGATCCAGGCTTGGTAACCCCTTGGGCGTCTTGGCCCGTGAACGAGCGCGCGGCTTGGGCATCGGCTCCAAGGCGGCACTCTCCGGCAACGCCTCCGCCGCTTGTGAAGTCAGCGTCGCATACTCGGGAAGATGGATGCGTATGTCGCTCGCATTGTCCTCGTCCGACTCTGCAGGTGTAGGCCGCGCCGTGGCGAAACGCTCTAGGACACGGCGCGCTGTGAGCCCTAGCCATGCCGCTGACCAGCGGACACCCCACAGAGCTTGGGACCAACGCAACTCCACTATCAGAGCCAATCCGAGGCCGGCCAAGCCAAGCATAAAGAGCGCAGAGAGAGTTCGGCCAAACGGAGGCACGAGCAGCCGATACCAGGCCCAACCCACGTGGCCACCCCATTGGCCAGCCAACGCCATCTGCTCCGCCTGGCCCACGTCGGACGCCGCGACGAGGTGCAGAAAGCCTAGCCCACCAAGGAAGACGAGCTCGCTGCCCAACACAGTGTGCCAGCTCGCCTGCGCCCGCGAGGTGACGCGCTCCCAGAGCAGCACTACAACGCCGCCGGCTACGCAGAGCAAGGCGACAACATAGGCCCCCGCGCCAAACAGCTGGCGGAGGGCGCGTGACCACACCTCGCCAAGCTTGCCTTGCTCCGGAAACAGGAGCGCGGTCAACGCTGCCAAGCTCAACGCGGTGACCAGCAGTCCCCAGATTTCACGTTGCATCAGCAACCGCTTGAGCTTTGCCGAGGGTGTCTCAGAGCTCCGGCGTCTGCCTCTTGTCTTTCGGCGCGACTTGGTCGGCGACACGGGCTAAGCCCCTCTCCCCTTTACGATTATGGTTATCAGTACAGAAAGGTGGGATCGCTATCGATATCCTCGTCTGGGGTCGAGTAATCGCCGTCTACCCCGCGCATGCTCAGGCCCAACCGTTGGCTGTCGCTATCGATCCGTATAATCCGAACGCGGATCTGTTCCCCTGGATGCACCATTTCGGCCGGAGCGATGCCATCCGATCCAGGCATCTCAGAGACATGCACCAAACCTTCTAGCCCCTCCTCTATTTGAGCAAAGGCCCCAAAGTCGACCACGTTGGTCACCGTCGCGTCGATGATCTGGTCGAGCTGGTATTTTTGGTTCACCGTATCCCACGGATTTGGCCTCAGTTGCTTGATGCTGAGCGCAATGCGACGGCGATCGCGGTCCACACCGATGACGCGCACGCGAACCTGCTCGCCTATGTCGAGCACGTCGGATGGATGGTTGACGCGGCGCCAGGATAGCTCGGATAGATGCACTAGCCCGTCAATGCCACCCAGATCCACGAATGCACCAAAGTCACACAGGTTGCTCACGGTACCTTGGCGAACCTGGCCAGGTTCGACCTCCTCCAGCACGCGGTCGCCATCACGTGGTCCCCATCTCGTAGCCCGTTGCGAGAAGACGAGTCGGTTGCGCGTTCGATCCAACTCGATGATCTTGAGATCCAAGTTCTCGCCGACCCAGCGTGCCAGCTCAGCCTCGCGATCATCTTCTTCGCTTAGGACTTTGACATCGCTCATCTGAGAGGCGGGCACAAAGCCTTGGAGGTGCTCCCAGCGGACAAGCAGCCCTCCCCGGTTCCAGCCGGTGACCAGACCACTGACGATATCGCCTCGCTCGAACATTTCCTGCGCCTCATCCCAGAAGCGGTCGGCCGTCGATGACGGGCGCATACCATGCTCCATCTGTGAAGAACTGTCTCTTCTCGCGAGTTTGGTATGGCGGGCCTCCCAAAGCTCTCGCGCCATAGCCACGAAACGGTTGGCCGAATCCAAATCGCTACGAAAGGCAACCATTGCCCAGTCCCCCCGACGCTCGAATACACTAGCAAGAACGCACAACGATATCCTTGAGCCCAGGCTCGCTCGACAGATGAGGGTTCTTGGCCCAAGTACACCGCCTAGCAGGACTTGGCGCTCCTCGCCGTGCCTCGCATTCTGCATCCACGATCGGGCAGATTGTAGCCAGCGATCAAAGCCATGTCAACGATATGAGCTAACAGACTTTTTGACGTAGAACCTCGGCTCCCGCTGCATTGATTGCACGGCACTCGTGTGCTACACTGAGGGTTGCATGAGCTCGTGTGGTGTGCACCGTGAGGGATTCGTGTGTTGGAGGTACCCTCTTGAGCGTGTGGCGCAAAGCCCTGGTAGCGGTTCTGACGGTCGCCCTTATCACAGTGGGCACTGGCATCATCGTGTGGGTGAGCGTAGCACGACCGCGCATTCTACCGCAGCCGGAGCCAGCGCCTTTGCCCGATGCCACCAACACATCCATGCCACTGACCGAGGTCACCGAGCCGGCGATCGACGTAGCCAGCGTGCTTGGCCTCGTCCGCGAGTACTCACCGGGGGCGCTCATCATCGTGGTGACGCCGCTGGAAGGCACCGCCGAGCAGATCATCGTCAGCGATGGCGTGGAGGTATGGCGTGGTGATGGCACGCCTACGAGTCCCGAGGCCATCACACCAGGCTTGACGATCTATGCCGAGGGCGAGTTGGATGCCATTGGCCGTCTCGTAGCTCGCACTATCACCTTGGTGGATATCGAGGCCAGCACGCCTACCTCGGTTCCGCCGTCACCTACGCCCAAGCCTACCACAAGCTCGGATGACCTCGCGCCGGTAGGCATGTGGCATGCCGAGTATTATAACAACGTGCAGCTCGCGGGCACCGCTGTCCTCGTGCGTACGGACCAGGACATCGACTTCCAGTGGCAGCTTGGCTCGCCGGCGCCGGGGTTGCCCAAAGACGAGTTCTCGGTGCGCTGGCGTGGACACTGGTCCTTCCAGACGGGTGGCTATCGCTTTTACGCGTACAGCGATGATGGCGTACGCGTATGGGTCGATGGCGCGCTCGTCATCGATCAGTGGCGAGACCAGTCCGCGACGGTCTCGTCGGGCGATGTCTATCTCACCGAGGGTGAGCATCTTGTAGAAGTTGCGTACTATGAGCGCACCCACAACGCTCAGATTCGCGTGTGGTGGGACTATCGCGGGCTGTATCCTGACTGGAAGGGTGAATACTATGACCAGCCAGACCTGACAGGCGATCCCGTACTGGTGCGCAACGACTTGGCCCTCGACTTTGACTGGGGCGCAGGATCGCCCGATTCGCGGGTGCCGGGGGATTGGTTCAGCGCTCGGTGGACGCGCAACGTGGCCTTTGAGGAGGGTGGCTATCGCTTCCTGGTCAACGTCGACGATGGAGTGCGTGTTTGGGTAGATGGTCGGCTGATCATCGACGAATGGCACAGCTATGTGCCCCGTAGCTATGTTGGCTACACATACCTGGACGACGGACCTCACTCTGTCCGGGTCGAGCTTCTAGAGCAGACGGGGGATGCCTTCATACGGCTCTGGTGGGAGCGGATTGACTCGTTCAACGGCTGGAAGGGCGAGTATTTTGATAACGCAGAGATGGAGGGAAAACCAGCGTTTGTCCGGGATGATGTGGCTATCAGCTTTGACTGGGCTATGGGCTCGCCGGGCTCTGGGCTCCCGCGCGACAACTTTGCCGCGCGATGGACGCGCACGCTCCTGCTGGATGGCGGGGAGTATATCTTCTGGGCCAAGGCTGACGATGGGGTGCGCGTGTATGTGGACGGCACGCGGCTTATCGATGACTGGCGTGATTCGAGCGCACGATTGATCCAGGAGCAGGTCATGCTGAAGCAGGGCAGGCACCCCGTCGTAGTGGAATACTATGAGCGCGGCGGCGAAGCTCTGGTGCAGGTAGGTTGGGCCTTGGCTCCGACACCCACGCCCAGCGCCACCTCGACGCCGACGGTTACGACGAGCCCGAGCCCCACGCCAACGTCCACAACGACGCCTACATTGACAATGACCGTGACCCCCACAGAGACAGCGGTTCCTACTGTCACATCTACGGTGACCGTGTCGCCATCCCCGTCACTCTCACCATCTCCGTCGGCTACCCCCACCGAGACGCCCACGCCGGAGCCCTCCGACTAGGCGGCCGTCTGCCCCAGCTACCTTGATGTGGGCCGAGGCGCTTGCCTATAATGTATGTGGATTCCATTGCCCTAGCTTGTGGGTAGGTTTGACGCTATGGGTTCAACCAGGCGGCGGGGCTGGCGTCGCCCTCTAGGGGCCGGCATTCGCACACAGCTAATGATCTCTACGGCCGTGCCGCTCACAATCCTTCTCATCGTTTTGTCTATAGTCATGCCACTCGGTATCACTAAAGTACAGCAGAAGCTGGTTGAGGAGCGTGATTCCGAGCTGGTGCAATTGGCATCCTGGCAGGTGGCGTCACATATTGCTGATTCTGTTCTTCTTCTCAGCCAGCTAGCCTCGTTAGAGCCTGTTCGCGCGGGTGACCCGCAGGGCATACGTGAACTGCTTAGCGCGAGCATGCCTCTGACCGACCGCTTTGATCGCATTAGTGTCACCAACCCCGAGGGGCAGGTCATCGCCTCGACCTCTTCTGTGGATGATCGGAACTATGGCGCATTCGACTTTTTTGCCCAGGTGAGGCGTCTCCGTCGCCCAGTGCGGTCGTCGCTGTTGCGTGGCGAAGGCGAGAGCATCGTCGTCGCCGCAGTGCCCGTTTATGGTACATTTGGGGAATTCTCCGGCTGCATCCTGGGCATCTGGAAGTTGGATGGCTCTCGGCTGGGGGCGGCTGTCAAGACGGTGCGGCTGGGCGACAGCGGTTTCGCTTTCCTGATCGACCGCGATGGGGTGATTCTTTATCATCCGAGCGCGAACCTGGGCGGTTACCAGCTAGGCGCGCATCCTGCTGTAGAGGCTCTGCGTCGAGGGGAACAGGGCGCCAAGACGGTGCGACTAGCCAGTGGCACCACGGTGATGGGCTATGCGCCGATCCCCATGGGCGAACTACGGAGTTCGCTCTTTGCCGATCCATCCTGGGATGGGTGGGCGTTGGTGACCCACGAGGCCTGGGACGACGTCATGGCGCCGACACGGCCGTACTTGCTTCTAATGGGCGCCATTCTGGCCTCCGTGGTGCTGGTGCCTCTGGCGGTGTTGGCTATCAGCAGTCGCCAGATCACCGCGCCGTTGCGCAGCTTGGTGCAGCAGGCTGACGATGTGGCCACCGGTGAGTTTGATGCACACGTGTCCATCAAAGGCGGACCCACCGAGGTCCAGGAGCTCGTGCAGGCTTTTAACAAGATGGTGGACCACCTCGCGCTGTACCGGAGCGATACGGAGAATTATGTGTCGTCTGTGCTTTCGAGTCAGGAGCGTGAGCGCAAACGCATAGCCCGTGAGCTGCACGATGACACGGCACAGGCGCTCATCGTGCTTGGCCGGCGCATCGAGATGGTGCAAGAGGAAGCCAATGATCCCGAGCTTGCCGAGGAGCTGGAGGAGATTCGCGACATGGTGGATCTCACGTTGGAAGGCGTGCGCCACTTTACCAGCGATCTTCGTCCTCCCCTGCTGGAAGAGCTTGGTCTGCCGCGCACTTTGCGGCTGCTCGGGGATCGCATCGCCCGTGAGGAGCCCACGGACGTGACCGTCGAGATCATTGGTGAGCCAGTGGCGCTATCGCCCGAGCTCGAGTTGGGGCTCTATCGTTTGGCTCAGGAAGCGCTCAGCAACGTCCGCCGTCACGCCCAAGCACGCCACGCAAGCATCAAGCTGATCTATGGCATGGATCGTATTCGTCTTCAGGTCAAGGATGACGGCGTGGGCTTCTCGGCGCCTGCTACGCCCACCGAGTTGGTCAAGTCAGGCGGGTTGGGGCTGATGGGCATGCATGAGCGTGCACGTTTGTTTGGCGGCAAGGCTGCCATCACGTCTGAGCCAGGAAAAGGGACTACCGTCAGCATCATCATTCCCTTGGATGCGGCACGCAGGCCTGCAGGGCCGCCTGGAGTCTCTGAGGATGTAGATTGGGTAGAAACACGTAGATGAGATAGGCGTGATCGCGGATGGCAAGGGATGATCAAGGTGCTATACTTGTGAAGAGATTGAGGGCGGCCTTACACATCAGACGGTTCGGGCGGCCTCCGCTAGCTCTCAACAAGTGTTGTGGGCAGCGTTTTTCTCCTCCTCCTTGGTGGGCGGGCCCTGTCTGTCGCGTTGGGCGGTGACGGACAGGGCCCGTTCTATGTCTATGGGAGAGACATCCATCGTCCGGGTTTCTGTGCAGGTCTCTCAGGCCTTGTAGTTTGAGGAGCGCACACAATGAAGCCGATTCGCATCTTGCTTGCTGATGATCACGTGATGGTCCGTGAGGGCACGCGGCGCATTCTCGAGCGTCAAGAGGATCTGATCGTGGTGGGCGAGGCTGGCGATGGTCTGCAGACCATCGAACTCGCCCAGCAGACCAAGCCCGATATCATCCTAATGGATATCAGCATGCCCGTGATGAATGGCATCGATGCCACGCGTAAGATCAAGCAGATCTGCCCGAGAGTTGCGGTCTTGGTCCTGACGGCCTATGATGACGATCAGTACGTTTTCGCCATCCTAGAGGCGGGCGCTGCGGGCTACCTGCTCAAGAACGCACGTAGCAGCGAACTGATCGACGCTGTGAGACGGGTTGTGGCGGGCGAATCAGTACTCCACCCCTCTGTAGCCAAAAAGGTGTTGCGGCGCCTGGCGGCGCCGGCAAAGCAAACTGAGGAAGAGAATGTCCTCACGTCACGGGAGCTAGAGGTGCTTCGGCTTGCGGGCCGTGGCCTCACCAATCGCGAGATTGCCCAGCGCTTGGTTCTGAGCCCTCGAACTGTTGAGTCACATATGGCGAACATCTTTGGCAAGCTGGGCGTTGGCTCGCGAACGGAGGCCGTGCTCGTGGGGCTCCGCAAGCGCTGGATCGATCTGGAACGGAGCAACGGCTCGGATCTGCCCGTCTAGCTACGGGACCGGCGTCATCGCCTCGGGAGAAACCCGCATCAGCCCGGCGTTGGTTCCTATCCAGATGTTCCCATCATCGTCGACTCCGATGGCCCGCGCTCCGGCCAGGTCGTGGTAGGCCCAGTCTGCCTTCGTCGGCTCGCGGGACGACAGCCCCGCGGCGGTGGCTATCCAGAGCACGCCATCGCGCGTCACGGCAAGGTCCCGTACGGTCATGGAGCGCAGACCCCCCTCTGTGCTCCTGGTGGTAAAGCGCGTCCATCGCCCGTCGGGGCGCAATCGCGCCAGCCCATTCCGCGTACCGATCCACAGCTCTCCCTCAGGTCCCCACGCTAGCGATCGCACGTCATTGTTTGGCAACCCATCGTCCGTCGTGAGGAGTTGCGGTGTGCCTTCAGGAGCGATGTGGCCCAAGCCGACGCCGGTCGCTACCCAGATACTCCCGTCGACGCCTAGGGCCAAGGCCTTGGCCGTGGCGCCAAATAGGGAGGGAATGCTGCCAAGGTTGTCAGAGGAGCCATCCTGGCTCAAGCGGACGAGCTCACCGCCCGCCGTGCAGAGGATGGCCACGTCGCCACTGGGGGCCAGCGCCAGCGACTGTGCGTTGGCTTGCGCGAGATGACGCAGCGAACCGGCCTCGTTGCTGAGGAGCACGCCTTCTGGGCCTCCGATCCAGATCGGGCCGTGGTCCGTGCTGGCTAGCGCTATGGCGGGATCGGCGGAGATAGTTGTCAGCTTGCCCGTGGCGGGGTCCACGGCAATGACACCATGCGCTGTGGCAAGCCAGATGGCTCCGCCCGGACCCCGGCTGACATCCAGTACGTTGGCCGGTATGGGCGGAGCGGGGACACGCAGGTGTGTCCGGATCGCCCCCGTCGCGCGTGAGATTGCTACCACGCCTTGATCCGTTCCCAGCCACAAGACATCGTCGTCTTCGGGCGCGTGTATGGCGTGTATGGCCAGGCCCGGCACGTCTAGCCGTTGCCAGGGGCTGCCGATGTCTTTCCAGATGACGGCATCGGATCCACCAACCCAGACGGTGCCTTCCGGGCTCACATGAGTCCAGTAGACTTGATCAGGGATGATGGGGTTAAGGGCATGTTCGTAGGCGCGCCAACGGTCTTGCGGAGCATCCCAGTATATGAGCCCGCCGGGTCTGCCACTCTCGCACGCATACCCAAGCCAGAGGCCACCATGTGCATCGACAGCGCCACTGGTAACGGCACAACCGCTACCCATCCCCGAGTAGTAGCTATGGTCATCCCAGTAGATCTGTCCCTCGTAGATGGTGCTGACTGCTGAGCCTACCGCCCAAACCTGGCCATCGGGGGAGATATCGACGAGCCAAGCTCCGCTACGCACCCCGTGACGCTCGCCATACAGACGCCAACGCTGACCATCATAGCTCTCCACCCGGCCGGCGATTTCTGGCAACCACACCCAAGTGCTGTCAGCTCGGGTTACCCAGAGGCGGGGATCTGTGTGGAGAGCGTGCACGAGAGCATCATAATGAGCCTCGACGGCGCGCTCGCGCTCGTCATACGTGATCCAAGCGTTTCCGTCCCAGGCGCTCCAGGCATCCAGCTCAGTGTAGCCGATCCAAATGTGTCCCTCTCCATCCAGAGCGATGCCTCGGGTGGCTGGGCTGGCAAGCCCATCGGTTGTGCCAAAGTGGGTCATCTCGCCCGTGCTGAGGTCCCAGCGTATGACTCCGCTTTGGGTGCCCGCCCACAATTCGTCATGGTGAACCAAGAGTCCTGTGACTAGGTTGGGATCCGTCCAGGCCTGGACCGATGCGTCGGTGATAGCAAGACGCATAACGGGCGTAGGCGATGGCCGGGCCGTGGGCGTAGGTGTGGGCTCCGATGTGGGCCTCGCCGTCGGTCGCATGGTCGACGTCGGCTCTGGCGTTGGTGAGCTTGCTGTAGGTTGGTTCGGCGTGCACCCTCCTGCTAGGATGAGCAAGCACGTCAGGGCCAGGGTGATGCGGATGATGGGTATCATGGCTCTCCGTAGGTCGCCAAAGGCTAGGCTACGAGTATAAGGGCCGCATGCTCCTTGGGCAATATGGGCTAGAATGCGGCTTGGGTGGACACTCGAAGCATTCGGTGTGTATACTAGCCGTGGGTTTGCCATGTCGTAAGAAGCGAGGTCTCCTTGGGACACGATCGTTCGGCCCCTTCAAAGACGGGTGGTTGCCTGGTGCCTGCGTTGATGCTGGTGGCTGCCACCGGCCCGGTCATGCATCTGTTGAGCTTGATGCGCCAGGGCACTGGTTCACTATGGGGTTCGTACGGCGCAGTGGCGTTACAATATGGTCTGCTTGCTCTATCTGGTGTCTGTGCTGCCGCGCTGATCGTCAAGCGCGAGGTGAAGGTCTCTTTTCGTGTGCTGGGAGGGATCGCGTTTGTGGCTAATGTCGCCGCCATCGGCTATGGGGCCCGCGCTTGGCGAGTGCAAGCAGAGGAGCAGCTGCGAGCCTTGGCTTTGGCCCCGGTAGATGCGCCCGTCGGGATCTTGATTGCGCCGGTCAGCAACCAAGCGGATGCGTTGGCGGCATCGATGCAAGTGCAAGAGGAGATTGGGGCCCTGATCCGAGGGAGCGACCTCGCAGACGTTATTGCTACGCGACAGGTGGCGCCGGTGTCTTCCGAGGCGCAGGCGGAGGATCTTGCGCGACGTCTTGGTGCCCAGGTGGTGGTTTGGGGCGTAGATCGAGGTCATGATGCTGCCGTGATCGAGTATCACGTGGAGGGGCTCGGCGTCGATAATCCTGACATGGTCCTTGAGCCCGAGTCGATTCTGCTCGCCGCCGTCGGCCGCGTCTCATTTAGTTTGCGGCAAGTACCTGCTTTGGCCGGTGACAGCGCCAACGTGGGAATGCAGGTTCTTCCGCTGGTGGCTGCGGGGCATGGCGCGCTGGCTGCGGGCGATCCGCTCCAGGCTGGTGGGTTCTACTCGGCGACGCTGCTTGTCGATGACATTTCTGCTGAGGAGGCTAGGGCGCTGCGGCGCTTGCTGGGAGTGGCATTGCTGCAGGCAGGGCGGCCCGACCTCGCGGCGGGGCAGTTTACCCTGGGCTCGCAGAGCGATGCCAAGGCTATG
>CAZTMY010000004.1:0-23821 GCA_964614895.1 uncultured Anaerolineales bacterium | reverse complement strand
ATGGAAATTCTGCGGCTTTCTGGCTACACCGAGGAAGAGAAGCTCAATATCGCTCGGGGCTATCTTATTGGCAGGCAACTCCGCGAAAACGCGCTGCGCAACGACGAAGTCTCTTTCACGGACGATGCCTTGAGGCGGATTGTGCGCGAATACACGCGCGAGGCCGGCGTTCGCGAGCTCGAGCGCCAGATCGGGGCCATTTGTCGCAAGGTGGCGACGCATGTGGCCGAAGGATCAACAGAGGCCGTACGCATTGATGAGGAGAATGTGCCCGAGTACCTGGGTAAGCGCAAGTACCATTTTGAAGTGGCGAGCCGCACGCAGATGCCGGGCGTCGCTACTGGGTTGGCTTGGACCCCTGCGGGGGGCGACATTCTGTTCGTAGAGGCGACCAAGATGGTCGGCAAGGGCGGATTCACCGTCACAGGGCAGCTAGGGGATGTGATGAAGGAATCGGCCACGGCCGCTTTGAGCTACGTGCGCTCAAAAGCCAAAGAGCTCCAGATTGATCCCGAGATCTTTGGACATATTGATATTCACTTGCACGTACCTGCCGGCGCCATTCCCAAAGACGGCCCATCGGCCGGCGTAACCATGGCGACGGCGCTCGCCTCGCTGCTTACCGGCAAGCCGGTCCGCGGCGATATCGCGATGACGGGCGAGCTTACCCTACGCGGCCAGGTTCTGCCAGTGGGCGGGATTAAGGAAAAGATACTGGCCGCGCATCGCGCGGGGCTAAAGACCGTGTGTCTCCCCGAGCGCAACGAAAGTGATTTAGACGACCTGCCGGAAGAGATTCGCGAGGATCTCCGCTTTGTGCTCGTGAGCCAGGTGGAGCAAGTCCTGGCGGCAGCTTTCGGCGATGATAAGGATTCTGACAGTGGCAAGAAAGAGATCGAAACGACCGTCGAACACGGGGGGGATGACGTGGAAGCGGGTTGACCTGCACATCCACACCCCCGGTTCTGAGGATTATGCTGAGGAGGGTGTTAGTTATCTAGACATCCTGCGCAAGGCCGAGGAGGAGGGCCTGGACGCGATTGCCTTTACCGACCACAATACCGTGGCGGGGTACGCGGCGATGCAGCGTGAGATATCGGATCTGGAGCGCTGGGTGACCTCCGGCCGGTACCAGGCCAAGGACAAGGAGCGGCTAGAGGAATACCGCCGGCTCCTGAACAAGATCAAGGTATTCCCTGGATTCGAGCTGACGGCGACGCTAGGGTTTCATATCCTAGCTATCTTTGAAGCCGATACCCCCATTCGTGTGATGGAGCACGTTTTGCTGCAGCTCAACGTGCCCGTGGCATCCCTGGACATGGGACTCACCGAGGTGGGCGCTACGGCTGACGTGCTTACCGCCTACCGCGCCATGCGCGTCGCGGGCGCTTTGGTGATCGCGGCGCATGTCAACTCCACTCACGGTGTGGCCACCTTCCGGCGCGGCTTTGGTGGCCAGACCAAGATATCCTATACCCAAGACCCCAACCTTCACGCCCTCGAGGTCACGGACCTGGAGAGCAAGCAGCGTCGGACCACGGCGTCTTTCTTTGATGGCTCCAAGCCCGAGTACCCCCGACGCATGCACTGCATCCAAGGTTCCGATGCGCATCGCGTGCGTGGGGTGAAAGGGGATAACCAGAAGCTGGGCGTCGGCGAGCGCGCTACCGAGGTGCTCGTGCCCGAGATGACGGTCCAGGCGCTGATTGACCTGTTTGAGAGCGACGAGTTTGATCGCACGCGTCCCTATCGACATGAGGCAGAGCCGTACGATCACGTGCTGGCAGCTCGCAAATCCGGTCCCTCGCACGTGCAGAGTTTCCATGAGAGCATGACCAGGCGTGGCGGGCGCCTGCACGCTGTGCTACGGGATGTGGTCGCTTTTGCCAACACCAATGGTGGCACCGTCTACGTGGGGCTATCGTCCAATCCCAAGGCGCCCGTCGTCGGCATCGACAATCCGGATGCGGCGCTGGCAGAGCTCCGAGAGGCAATCGATCGCCTGGTGACGCCGTCTTTAGACGTGAGTTGCAGTGTGCTGAGGAGCCGCGGCAAGCCCATACTCCGCCTGCGTGTGCCCAAGGGGCATGATGTCCCTTATGTGCTCGAGGGCAGCAAGATCTACATACGACAGGAGTCGGAGACAGACCTGGCCATGCGTGATGAGATCATCGCGCTGATCCGGCGTGAGGGCAATGCGGCGCCAAAGGAATCAACGGTCAGGCCCGTGCCGCAGCGGAAACGGCTGCCCCGAGGCTCGCAGGCCAAGGCGCCTGCCTCGCCCAGGCCTAGCCGTGAAGAACCCAAGCCGGCAGAGGGGCCAGCCGAGGCCACATTTGGTGTTACCGCGAATGGCGGCGTTGAGCCGCCGCACACGGGTGTGGAGATCGTCGAGACGGAGGAGCGCAAGGGTGTGCTCTATCACACCATGCGTGACCTTCGAGATGGCCACGAGGTGGGCAATGTGACGCATTCGTCGGCGCGTAGGCTGTGGCGCTATGCCATCGCGCTGAAGGAGAAGGGAACGTTCGCCCCGGAGAAGGTTAAATGGCAGGGCGATCTCGGGGTTTGGCATCGATATCGGAGGGCGGGCAAGCCCCACTACGATCTTGTACAGCGGGTTGGCTCGGGAGAGTATCGCATCTTTTTCGGCGTGTCTGAGGAGGGCATTCACGGCCCGTGGCGTGCGGTGGTCGGCAACGGCGAGTCCTAGAGAGACGCATGGACGATTGGGCCCACCGGGGTCCTGTCGTCCAGTGCTGTGCCAGACAGGACCAAGACGATCTGATCGCGCACCCATCGCGAATCGGGGTTTCTCGATCGTTGGGAGAGACGCTGCAGAGTCGCTTGAGGGTAAGCAACGGCGAACGCCCGAGGGGCTGAGGCACTTGGGCGGATGCGTGCCCCGGTGCAAGCTGGGATTGGTGGTGGGCGAGGACGTGCTCTTCCCTGAGGTGGAGCGTATCCTTTGCTTGCCGGGTGCGGCCCTGCTAGTCCCCCCAGGTATCTCTTTTCAGGGTTCCCGTTATGCCATGATGGTGCGTCTCTGGCGCGATGTCCAGGCGAATCAGGTATACGGCCTCGAGTCTGGTTGAGACGCCTGAGGTGCCTGCGCGGCAGTTGTCCTGGGGCCCTGGGAGCTCACCAATGACGAGTCCGGCGTCTCGGTTTCCTGTACCGTCGCTGATGTGGGCCTGGCAGTGGCCGACCTATCTTGGGAGCGACGGCGCCAAGTGGTGACGTGTTGCCCCATCTAACCATATGTGCTCAGATCCGGCGGGTAGAGCGGTATTTGGATAGGCGTCCCCCCGTAGGGCGTCACCATTGCTTCCTGATGGTGTGGCGACTCGCGTGGGCGTGGTGCAATTGGGGCGTGGTTGCACAGTAGCCCGCAGAGCTATGCAGAGCAGATCTTTGGCGCCGCCGCAACGGCTGTTGGTGAGGGCGCTCAGTTGGTTATCTTTCCTGAGGATGTGGGCAGCTACCCCCTGTTTGGGTTGCTGCCGGGATTGACCTGGCTTGTTGGGAGTGGTAGGCCCGCGGCCTCGGGTGCAACCGTAGAACGGCGTGAGGCGCCTATACTTACCGATGTGCTTGATGACACGTGCCGTACGCCAGATGCATCGTGCCGTGTTCTCAGGACTAGCGAAGCGCCTGTAGGTGTACATCCTGGCTGGGCTGCATGATATACGACCGGAGCGCCGTGGGCGGCTACGACCCGATCTGTATCTAACCTACTTGCCTCGGCTCTACCGCAAGATGGGCGAGGCCACGATAGCCACAAGAGAGTGAGCGCGGGCATGTTTGAGATCGTGTTTTTGGGCACTTCGGCATCTGCACCATCCATCAGCAGGGGGTTGTCATCCACCCTTGTCTTGCATGCGGACCAGCGATTCCTGGTGGATTGTGGCGAGGGAACCCAACGGCAGCTCTTGCGAAGCGGCATGGGCTTCCGCAAGCTCGACAAGGTGCTCTTAACCCATGGGCACCTGGATCACATTCTGGGTTTGGGTGGGCTCATGTCCACATTTTCACGGTGGGAGTCCATCGACCAGTTGACTATCTATGCCGGGGGGTGGGCGCTGCGGCGCGTGCGCGATCTCCTTGGGGTCGTGCTGCGCGGCGATGAGATCGATCTCACGGTGCAGTTGCAGGTCATCCAAGCTGGACCCCTGTGGGAGAACTCGGGCTTGACCGTATCGGCGTTCGGCGTCTCACACCGAGGTCCTGACTGTTTTGGGTTTCTGTTTGAGGAGCCAACTCGCCGCCCCTTTTTGGCTGAGAATGCGGAGCGGTTGGGGGTGCCCAATGGCCCTGAGCGTCGGCGGTTGGTTCAGGGCGAGACAGTGCGTCTAGCGGATGGGCGCCTGATCGCACCGGCAGATGTTCTAGGGGCGCCAGTCCCTGGCCTCAAGTATGTTCACGTAGGTGACGCGGGGCGTACGGACAACCTGGTGGAGGTCTGTCGAGGCGCAGATGCGCTGGTCATCGAGGCTACCTATCTCGAGGCGGATGCTGATCTAGCGCGTCGGTTTGGGCATCTCACGGCACGGCAAGCCGCTGAGCTGGCCGCGGAGGCGGGCGTGCGCCAGTTGTTCTTGGTGCACATTTCCAGGCGTTACGCTGACCGCAGTGTGCAGCGTGAGGCCCGCGAGGTCTTTCCCCGGACGATAGTGCCCAGAGATCTGGACATTTACCGTATCAGCAGGGATAGCGTGGAGAAGGTGCCTCGTGAGCGCCGATGATAGATCGAACGTGCCCCAGCTTTTGGCAAAAAGCTGGCCGAGAGGAGCAGAGCTCACATTCCTCAAGCTTGGCGGCTCGCTCATTACCGACAAGACGCAAGAGGCCGTTGCTCGCCAGGAGGTGATCGACCGGGTCGCGGGCGAGATCGCAGAGGCCCGGCGGCAACGGCCGGACCTTGTCCTGGTGCTCGGCCACGGGAGCGGCTCCTTTGGTCACCCTTGCGCGGCGCGCTACAGGGTTGATGCTGGCTATCTGGCGGATTGGTGGGGCTATGCGGAGACGGCTGCCGCCGCACAGCGGCTCAACCGTCTGGTGGCAGATGCTCTCCTAAGGCAGGGCGTGCCGGCCGTTAGCGTGCAACCTTCAGCCTCTGCTCGCGCCATTGGGGGCCGGCTCGTGGCGCTCGACAGCGAGACGGTGCGCACTCTTCTAAGGAGAGGGTTGGTGCCGTTGCTGTATGGGGACGTGGCTTTGGACGACGCTCAGGAATGCGCTATCATCTCCACAGAGGAGATCTTTCGGCTGCTGGCGCAGAGGCTGCGGCCTCGCCGAGTGATCGAGGTAGGCGCGGTGGATGGCGTGTACGCCGGCGAATGTGGCTCCGTAGTGGATGTTATCCACTCGGGGAACGCGGCCCACGTGCTAGGTAGCCTGGGGGAAACGCGCGGTGTTGACGTGACCGGCGGTATGTTGAGTAAGGTGCAACTGCTCCTCGAAATGGCGCGCGTCGTGCCCGGCCTCGAAGGCCGCATCATCTCGGGCATGAGGCCTGGTTTGGTGACGCGCGTGCTCGTGGATCCGGTTGTGCGAGCGGGGACACGCGTTGTTTGGACGCCTGAGGTGTCTGCCACGCAAGCACCCGCTAGGAAACGAGAGTAGTCGATGATAGGGCTCGTATCCTTTATTCTGGTCTTTGGCTTGGTCGTGTTTGTCCACGAGCTGGGCCATCTGTTGGTGGCCAAGGCCTTTGGCGTCCGCGTAAAAGAGTTCGGCTTTGGGTATCCGCCTAGGATCGCCAGCCTGGGGGTGGTCGGGGGCACAGAGATCACGCTCAACCTGTTGCCGGTGGGCGGGTTTGTGCGCATGCATGAAGACGATCCTAGCGTGCCGGGAGGTATTGCGTCCCGGAGTCGCAAGGTGCGTGCGGCCGTGTTTGCGGCTGGCGCTCTGATGAACCTCCTGCTTGCTTCGTTGCTATATGGGGTCACTTATATGCGAGGCGCGTTGGAGCCGGTGGATGCGCCTGGCGCCGGCATCTATTCGGTGTCAGCCGGCTCGCCTGCCGAAGAGGCTGGCCTTCGCCCCGGGGACAATATCGTAACCATCGACGGCGATCCCGTAGCTACGGTAGACCAGGCCGTCGCGTTGATCGGGGATGCTGCTGGTAGGCCGCTGGAGCTGGGCATCGAACGTGATGGCACCGCTTTGCCGCCGATCACCGTGACCCCCCGTGTGGATCCACCGCCGGGTGAAGGTGCTTTGGGCGTGACAGTGGACCTTCCTTTGGCGCGCATCTCCTATCCTGTCTGGCGGGCGATTCCGCTGGGATTCCGCGCTACCTACTATACAATTCGCGGGATCTTCTGGAGTATCCGTCAAGCTGTAATACAGCGGCTTCCATTCGAGGTGACGGGTCCGATCGGTATCTACAGGATGACGACCGAGGTCGCTGCGACGGGACTCACGCGGTTGATAGAGTTCACGGCCTTTCTGAGTGTGAACCTGTTCCTGTTGAATCTGCTGCCTCTGCCCGCGTTGGACGGCGGACGCCTTGTGTTCGTCTTGCTGGAGTGGCTGCGGGGTGGGCGTCGCATTCCTCCAGAGAAGGAGGGCATAGTGCACGCCGTCGGCATGGTGTTGATTCTGGCGATGATGGTTGTGGTCACCGTGTTTGACTACCTGCGCTACTTTGGCTAGTTGCGATGGCCAATCGCTTGCTAGAGGGGCTGCCACTACGCTTGTTTGCATGCAGCGAGCCGTTTGGATGAGGCTCGGACAGGCGTCTGGAGACGAAAACCCATGCGGGATCGGCAGAACGCGAGCAGATTGAGAACTATGGGAGAGCGCGAAGAGATGGCATCTCTCTTTGATCGAGCAGTTGAGGCAATCCTTAGTTCTGACAAGGATCTCGACGAGAGTTTGGTACAAGGGCTTTCAGATGCGAGCCGTAGTCAGGCTAGGGCTTTTCGATCTCAAATTGCCAGATGCTCCACAGCCAGGCGTCAAGATCTATTTCGCCGCATGGTTGATCTTGCCGAGCGCCGTTTCGAGTTGGACTTTGTGTGGTTATTCCGAGCCTGCCTCGAAGATGATGATGCCACCGTGAGGCGGCTGTGCATCGAGGGTCTCTGGGAAGATGAGCGGCCCGACCTCGCGCCTCGTCTGGTTGATCGCCTGCTGAATGATAGTGACGTGGACGTGAGAGCGGCCGCGGCATCGGCGCTCGGTCGATTCGTCTATATGGCCGAGGGCGATGAGCTTGAGCCGGATCTGGGAGCGCGTATCCGGGTGGCGCTCGAGAGTGTCATCATGCAGGGGGAGGACATCGAGGTAATACGTCGAGCTGTCGAGTCGATGGGATTCATCAATGACGCAAGGGCCCGTGCCATTATAGAGGATGCGTACGAACACGATGCGCCGAGTATGCGTGAGAGTGCCATGTTTGCCATGGGACGGAGTGGCGATAGCTATTGGGGCGATACGATCATGATGGAGCTCCGCGCGGCGGCACCGGCTATGCGGTATGAGGCCGCGCGCGCCGCCGGCGAGGTCATGCACCGTCCCGCAGTTACCCGCCTGATCGAGTTGGTGGACGACCCAGTTGCAGAGGTGCGCAGCATGGCTGTCTGGGCCTTGGGGCAGATCGGCGGCAAGCGAGCACGGGCGGTCGTTGAACGCTTGCTCGACGGGCCTGACGAGGTCCTGGCAGCCGCGGCGGAAGATGCGCTCAGCGAGCTCGAGTTTGCCGCTGGCACGATGGAGATGTTCGTGCACGAGTTCTCTGATGATGACACTCTGATTCTGGATGACTATGCCTCTCCCGATGATGACGATGACGAGCTTGATGATGACTGGGATGGCGATGCCTTGCGGTTGCCTTAGGCTGGGGGAGATGGGGGTAGGCTTTGGGCGCTGGTGACTCGGCTGGGGATACGTCCTCTGGTCGCCTACAGGCGATTGTTCACGGGCGCGTGCAGGGCGTCAACTTCCGGGCGCACACGGTTCGGCGTGCTACCCAGCTTGGACTTGTGGGCTATGTGCGTAATCGCGCCGATGGTACGGTAGAAGTCGTAGCCGAAGGGGAGATGCGTGCGCTGCGCAAGTTACTCTCATGGCTCCATGCAGGACCGCGCTTTGGGCATGTCACGCGGGTGGATGCCCGCTGGCAGACTCCTCGCCGTGGCATAGACCAGTTTGAGGTACGCTACTAATGCGCGAGAACCCGGAGCGAATGGCCTGGGCCGTCTTGGCGACAAGCTTTGCTGCGTTCTGTCTGATCGCTGTCGCGGTGCCACTGGGTATTCGCTGGCATATGCGTAGCGCCCAAGTTGACGAGCTTGCCGTGGTGGAATCCATCCGGGGAACAGTTGTCGTGGAACTGCCCGTAGGCCAAGAAGCCATCCCTCTCACGCGAGGGGAGAGCCACGTGGTGGGAGAGGGCGCCACGATCAAGACCGACGAGAGCTCGGAAGCCATGGTGACACTCTTTGAGCATAGCCCGATGCGGCTTTTCCCTGGCAGCACCGTACGGCTGTTGCGGCTGCGGTCCCCTCGGTACGACGCTAGCGACCTTCCCAACCAGATATACCTGGAGCTGGCGGGTGGGCGCATTCAGGTGGGCACAGCTCTTTCGCTGGAGGCTCCCCTTTCCTTTCGCGTGACGACGTTGCACGCGGATGTGCTGCTGGATAGCGATGGTAGCTATGCACTCACCAGCAACAACGAACGCGGTGAGGTGGCGGTCTATCGGGGACATGCGGTCGTGTCCAACTCGCAAGGTGAGGTCCACCTCGAGTCACGGCAGCGAACGGTTGTGGAGCTGGGCGCTGCGCCCGAGCCGGCAGTCGGCGTCGCCAAGAACTGGGTGGTCAACGGCGATTTCGCCGACGGGCTCACCGGCTGGGAGATTTCGCATGATCAAGGCGGCGATGGCGGTGACGTGTACGGCACTGTTCAGCTTACCGAGAGTGAAGGGCGTACGGCCGTGCGGTTCTACAGGACGGGCGGCTATGGCAACCATTGCGAGACGATCCTGGCGCAGACGTTCGAGCAAAAGCTGCCCGACCCCGTTTCGTCGCTGGTGATCAGGGCGACGGTCAAGCTGCACGAGCAGAGCCTCTCGGGCGGCGGGTACCTCAGCTCTGAGTACCCGCTCATGTTGCGGCTAACGTACCGAGATTCCGAGGATCGCGAGGGTGAGTGGGTACAGGGCTTTTACTACCAGAACGCGGATGGCAATCCGACCATGTATGGCTTGCAGATCCCGCGTGATCGCTGGTACCTTTTCGATTCTGGCAATCTGCTGGACGCCCTTCCTCGCCGACCGTACCGGATCATCCGCTTGCGGGTCTATGCCTCTGGTTGGGACTATGACAGCATGGTCTCGGATGTGAGCATGATCGTCGAGTAGCCTCGTCTAGGCCTTTATCTCCCGCAACTGCTCGAGATAGCGCTGACGGATTCGCAGCAGGATCGGGAAATACTCGCCCTTGGCATAATCAGGATACGTCCACGGCCATGGCCGAAATTTGCCATCTCGGTACATCAGCGTCACTTCCCCATAGATGCCTTGCCCCAGATAGATGCGGTGGCCGTGGTTCTTGGTTGTGGCCAGTACCAGCTTGGCGCCAGTGACATAGCCTGGATCCAGGTTTAGGCGGCGATGGCCCTCTTGGGCAAATGTGGATTCGATGGCGTTGGTGGCGAGCTTGATCAAGGCGAGCCTTCCCGGATCGATCAGCGTCTCAAAGGAGATGATGCGGCGGATTAGGCATGGGCCCATCTCGGGCTCGTAGTACTGTGTGTGGGTAAAGGACAAGTCCTCGCTGCGCAAGTCAATGGTGCCGAACACTCGAGTAAGCGCGTCCTCGCCCAAGCCAAGCAGCGCCCTGTCCGACGCGAGCATCGGGACGACAAGCTTGACGGGATTCGGTATGCGGGGGGCTCCCATGGGGTGGCCTTTCGGGTCTTACGTGAGAATGCTACTAGGTGAACGCCAGGCCCTCGGCCTTGAGGCTGACGTATCGGCCCCGACCGACGATCAGGTGATCCAGGACGTGGATCTCTAGGAGCTCGCCTGCTTGGATCAGGGTGCGGGTTACGGCTATGTCGTCGGGCGAAGCCGTCGGATCCCCGCTGGGGTGATTGTGCCCGAGGATGATGGCGGTGGCGTTGTCCTTCACAGCATCACGGAATACCTCGGCGGGGCGAATGAACGAGCTATTGACGTTGCCCTCGTAGAGACGAACGATTCGCTGGACATAGTGCTTGGTATCGAGCAAGATGACACACAGGTGCTCTTGTGGCTCGGCACCGATCTCGGCCATAAGGAGGATGGATGCATCCGTGGCGTCTCGGATCTGCATGCGGCTGCCGTCACCCGCGAGAACGAGCCGTCGCCCCAGCTCCAAGGCCGCCTGAATCTGAGACGCCTTGGCAGGGCCAATGCCGGGCACTTGGCAAATCTCCTGGATGCTAGTGCGGGCCAGGGCGTACAGTCCGCCGAACTGGTTTTGGAGGCGACGGGCCAGGTCAAGTGCACTCTCGTGACGAGTGCCGGTGCGCAAGGCAATGGCCAGGAGCTCTGCGTCGGACAGAGCCCTGGCGCCACGCTGTTGCAGGCGTTCGCGCGGACGCTCGCTCTTGGGGAGCTCTTTGATGCGTAGTGACGTGTAGGCGGGCTGGACCACGGCTCGTTTCCGGGTTCTCGTGTGGCTGCTCTTGGCCTAGTCTAGACGCAGGGCGGCGATTGTCAATGATAATAGCATGGGATGGCGGGAGGTATGGCCATGAATGGGGGCTCGCGACGAGCCGGGAGATGGCATAGCCTGGGAGTGTATGTCACGCTGTTCTTGTGCGGAGCAGCCTATATGGCGGCTGGCATTCGTCGGCCCCTGAATGTATATGATGAAGGGCTCATCTTGCACGGTGCGGAGCGAGTCCTGCTCGGAGAGCTCCCGTATAAGGGATTCTGGACCGTGTACGCGCCGGGCCAGTACTATCTCTTGGCTGCGTTGTTCCGGCTCTTTGGCAGCAACGTACTTGTAGCCCGCGTATATGACACCCTGGTGAGATCTGCCTTGGCCTTGATGGGTTACCATCTCACGCGCGAGGCAGTGTCGTCGGCGTGGGCGCTCGGGGTATGGGGTTTCTTGGTAGCGTGGCTGGGTTTCTTTGAGTTCTATCTCTATCCAGCCTATCTCGCTTTGTTCCTTTGCCTTGTGGCTATCCTATGGCTGCAAAAGGCGTGTGGGTGCAAGAGGGCCCAGTCTGGCCGTTGGTGGTGGCTGACGGGATGTGCGCTGGGGGCGGCGGCTCTGTTTCGGCATGATTTCGCTGCCTACGGGTTCGCGGTGGCGTCGGTTGTGGGGGGCGTTTGGCTTTGGCGGGAGGGCCAGGATCAGCACGGGCAAGGTATTAGCCTGCTGAGAGCATGGGGACGCATGCTGGGTGGTGCGACGCTGGTGGCTGGGCCGCTTTATCTATGGCTTGGCTTGGCTGCCGGGCCAGAGACGCTGTGGGACCAGTTGGTCTGGTTCCCGGCTACGGTGTTTGCCAAGGTACGGAACTTGCCGTTCCCTCGGCCAACGGGACCTCTGCTGTCGCCCTCGTTCTGGGAGCAGTGTCTTGCCTATTTGCCTTACTATGTGCCCGTGTGCTTGGCTGTCGTGGGGCTGCTCCTCGCGATCCGGAGGCTGACGCGCCACGAGCCGATGATGCCGGCGTGGGTGATATGGGCGTCGTTATCCGGGTTGTCTTTGCTGCTGTTTCAGCAGGCTCGCGTGCGTACGGACTTGGTGCACAACGTGCCGATGCTAGTGCTGATGCCCATGGTGTTGGCAGGGATCGCGTGCGAGCTGGGCCGTTCGTCGCGCGCGGCGTTGGTGAGGGCATCAGTGGTGGCTTGCGCGGTAGCTCTATTGCTGCTGGCGCACCCGTTTCGTGAGAGGCAAGAGCTCTGGCAGGCCGGGTTCCCGTGGGCTCTGGTGCCGCCGAGTCGCATCGCGAAGGCGTATCCAGTGCCCGTGGATCGCCAGCTTGAGACCGTCGCGCTACGGCTGCGCTCTTGGACCGATCCTGAGGACCGCATCTATGTGGGCGTCGGGACCCACGATAAGGTGTTCGTGAACGAGCCCCTGATCTATTTCTTGGCGGATCGCGTTGCCGGGACGCGGTACCACGAGCTCCACCCGGGACAGGCGACGACGCGCGCAGTACAGCAGGAGATCATCGGCGAGCTCGAGCAACATGATGTTCACTGGATCGTCATCTCAACGCGATTCGACGGCGTGCATGAACCCAACGCCAGCGCGGTTCCAAGCGGTGTGAGAGATCTGGACCGGTATATTCAAATGAACTATGCCCCGGTGGAAGAGATCGGGCCGTACACGATTCTGACTCGGAAAGCAGCAATCTCGTCAGGTTGACAGCATCCTGATGCGTTCGTATAATCGACATAATGGTAAGCATGTGTGTGGCTGGCGCCGGTGGTGTCGGCTGTGCCGCTATGAAGGATGGAGTTCTTGAGAATGACAGAGCCTGAGGCCCCGGGCACCATGACGACAGAAGACTTTGCTGCGTTGTGGGAGGCCGTCGGCGACGAATATAAAACCGCGAGCCCCGAGCGCGGCGATATTCTGGAAGGGACGATTGTCCACCGCAGTGGCGGGGAGATACTGGTCGATGTAGGCGCCAAGCAGGAAGCCTTGGTCTCTTCCAAGGATATATCTCATATGAGTCGGGAGGAACTGAGCGCGCTTCAGGTCGGCTCGGTGGTGAAGGTGTATGTGTTGCGCCCTGTGGATCGCGAGGGGAATCTCCTTGTATCTATCAACCTCGCCAAGGCGCAGGAGGATTGGATCACCGCGGCAGAGCTGATGGAAGAAGGCGAGGCGGTGACTGTTCCCATCGAGTCCTTCAACAAGGGCGGCTTGGTCTGCAAGTTCAAGAGTCTGCAGGGCTTTATTCCGATGTCCCAAATCGCCAACCTGGCCCGCCGCACCAAGGGCGTGCCCCCTCCTGAGGGGCTAGAGGTCTTTGCTGGGGGCGAGTTGCGCGTCAAGATCATCGAGGTGAACCGTCGTCGCCGTCGGCTGATCCTGTCCGAGCGGGCGGCCCGTCGCGAGTGGCGCGCTCAGCAGCGGGAAAAGCTCCTGGAAGAGATCCAAGTGGGCGAAGTGCGGAAGGGCATCGTCAGCAGCTTGCGCGACTTTGGTGCCTTTGTGGATCTCGGCGGGATGGACGGCCTTGTGCATATCTCCGAGCTGTCCTGGTCACACGTGGACCATCCGCGCGACATCCTGGACGTCGCTCAGGAGATCGAGGTCAAGGTTATCCGAGTGGATCGAGAGCGTGAGCGTATCGGCCTCAGCTTGAAAGAGCTTCAGCCTGATCCGTGGACTATGGCCGAGATGCGGTTCCCCGTGGGCAGCGTTGTTACCGGTGTGGTGACACACTTGGTGGATTTCGGCGCCTTTGCGGAGGTCGAGCCTGGCATCGAGGGATTGGTGCACATCTCAGAGCTGGCAGACGGGACGATCAACGCGCCATCCGACGTCGTGTCCGAGGGCGACGAGTTGACGCTGCTCGTCCTGAATGTGGACTCGACCAAGCACCACCTAGGCCTGAGTCTCCGGCAGGCATCTGCGCCCCAACCGGAGGAAGATCTGGAGCCTTCCGATGAGGAGGAGGACGAGTCGGGATCGGACCTGGTGCCAGACCAGTTTCTGATCTAGGGCGCCTTGGAATAGGCTCTGCTTAGAGGGCCGACGACCAGATGTGAGCACATGAGGACCCGGGCAACCCGAGTCCTCTTTGCTTATTCTGTTCTGAGGGTACTATAATCGCGTGGTCCGCTTACGAGCTTGTCTCCAAGGGAATAGTGGCAAGATGACGCCGACGCTCTGCGCTAGCCTATGCGATCTGCTCTGATATGGCATGACCTGGGTCTTGTTCGGTTCGGTCCTGGCGCTGGCGGCTCTGACGTTCTATTGGCTACTGATCCTGACAGAAGGCACCTATCTGGGCGCCGGTCTAGTTACGTGGCTGTACGACGTTGTTGCGTCGCGATATGATCGCGCCAAGGGGCTGACCTTCGTGGGCGAGATGCGCTGCATCGGCATTCCCTTGACAGAGGCATTGAGCGATGTCGAGGATCCGCAGATTTTGGACGTGGCGACTGGCACGGGACGTGTGCCGCTGGCCTTGCTGCGTACTGGGGATTTCGCCGGCGACCTGTACGCGCTAGACCGCTCGCGTGAGATGGTGGCAGAGGGTCGCGCCGCCCATGAGGAGTTAGCCGCCGTACGCACCGTTCGCGGCGATGCCCGCGCCTTGCCATTTGAGGATTCCGCCTTTGACGCCGTGGTCTGCTTGGAGGCACTCGAGTTCATGTCCGAGCCAGAGGTGGCCATCGTGGAGATGACGCGCGTCCTGGCTCCCGGCGGGGTGATGCTGCTGTCAAATCGCGTGGGCTCTGACGCCTGGTGGTTCCCCAGGCGCATGGTTGGCCGCGGCCGTCTAGAAGAATATCTTGGGCAGATCGGCCTCGATGACGTGCGGATGGTACGATGGCAAGTACACTATGATCTGGTGTGGGCGTCTCGGCCGGGCTGAGTGGACGTGGCAGTCGATTCTGGTCTCCGAAGGGACTTGAAGGAGCGTAGCGCATGTTGGGCAAAGACTTGTTGTGTCTAGCTGATGTGACGACACAGGATGTCTTGGAGCTGTTGGATCTGGCTGCCAAGCTCAAGGCTGAGCGTAGGCGGGGCGTGATGGAGCAGAGCCTGGCGGGCAAGGCTCTCGCCATGGTGTTCCAGAAGCCCTCTCTGCGAACGCGCGTGTCCTTTGAACTGGCCATGACGGATCTCGGGGGCAGGGCGCTTTACCTGTCGCCGGATGAGGTGGGCATGGGCAAGCGGGAGAGCGTCCCGGACGTTGCTCGGGTTCTCAGTCGCTATGTGGATGCTATCATGGCGCGTGTCTTTGCGCACGCAGATGTAGTTGCGCTCGCCGATTGGGCGGATGTGCCTGTCATCAACGGGCTTTCGGACTACAATCATCCTTGCCAAGCTCTCGCAGATCTCTTGACCATCCGTGAAAAGCTGGGGCGCCTAGAGGGCGTCCGGCTTGCCTACGTGGGTGATGGGAACAATGTAGCGCACTCGCTCATTTTTGGGGCTGCGCTCACGGGGATGGAGATTCGCGTTGCTACGCCGGAGGGATACGGTCCCGACGATGGGGTGGTCGAGCAGGGCAACGCGCTGGCCGAGCTGTCGGGAGCCGTGATTGAGGTCACGGACAATCCGGGAACTGCGGTGCGAGATGCCGATGTAGTCTATACGGATAGCTGGACGAGCATGGGTCAGGAAGCGGAGGCGTCCGAGCGTGCGAGGGTGTTCCCACCTTATCAGGTGAATGCTGATTTGCTCGCTCAGGCATCGCCCGGTGTGGGCGTAATGCATTGCCTACCGGCGCACCGCGGCCAGGAGATCACCGATGACGTGGCCGATGGCGAGCATAGCTGGCTTTGGGACCAGGCGGAAAATCGCCTGCACGCTCAAAAGGCCGTTCTGGTAAGGCTGCTCCGGGGATAGGCGGCTGTGTCAGAGATCCTGTGGATTCTATCGAAACTGGATTTGCGCAGCGTCATAGATATCATCCTGGTATCTGGCGTGATCTATGGCATCCTGCTTCTAGTGCGTGGCACGCAGGCCGTGCAGTTGCTGCGTGGCGCGATGCTGGTGGCACTGGCGGTGGCGCTTGTGGGGAGTGTGGCAAGGCTCACCGCGTTCAACTGGCTATTGCGCAATGGAGGGCAGGTGCTGGCGGTTGTGTTAGCCGTCGTCCTTCAACCAGAGTTGCGACGTGCTCTCGATCGTCTTGGCCGAGCCAGCACTATGGGCTGGGGACAGGGTGGGCAGGCCACCCTGGAACGCGCTATCATCGAGATTGCCGCCGCATGCGTACGCATGGCTGAGCAAAGGCATGGCGCGCTGATCGTCATCGAGCGTGAGACGGGACTCCGGGAACACGTCGAAACGGGCGTGGAGATCGATGCCAAGGTCTCGAGCGAGTTGCTGCAGACTATCTTTTTCCCGAGCACGGCTCTACATGATGGTGCGGTCATCATCCGGGGTGGCCGGATTATCAGCGCTGCCTGTGTGCTCCCTCTGTCTGAGACCATCGTGTCCGATGGCCACCTAGGCACGCGACATCGCGCCGCGGCGGGCATCACCGAGCAAACCGACGCGCTTTCGATTGTTGTTTCTGAAGAGACGGGCGTGATCTCTATGGCCCGCGGCGGTCGTATAGTACGTCACCTGGATGAAAGGCGTCTGGTTACCCTGATGCGATCCCTACTCACGACCAGGCGTGGGCAAAGCCGCCGGCGTCGGCGGGAGCCCAAGGCCGCTGCGGAGCGAACGGCGGACGCCAAGCCGGAAGCGAGGCGAGAGTAGCCGTGGCAAGGACAGCGCGGCAGGTAGGCGGCTTTGCCCAGCAGATTGGGTCGGTACTACTGGCACTGACGCTGGGGGTGGTCGTATGGGTGAATGCTACTTATGAGGCTGACCCGCCGCGCGAGGATGTGTTTGGCACGCCTGTGCCAATCCGGGCACTCAACTTGGAAAAGGGACTGGCGGTTACCAACAACCCGACCAAGACCACGGAAGTAGAGATCCGTGCGTTCACGTCTAGTTGGGAAAGGCTGAGTGCCTCGAGTTTCCGCGCCACAGCCGATCTCGGCGGGTTGGGGCCCGGGATCCACCGAGTGCCTGTAAAAGTTACCTGCGCCGACGACACGGTCGACGTGATGGGAGCCAGGCCGGATACCCTATATGTGGAGCTAGAGCCCCTGATCCAGCGCACCGTGACGGTGACGGCAGAGTTGCTGGACGTGGATGCTTTGCCCTTGGGCTATGCGGCAGAAGTTTCAGGCATCAGCCCAGCGACTGTCGAACTGCATGGGGCCGAGTCACGTGTGGAGCAGGTGGTCGATGTCGTTGCGAGGGTTTCCCTGGCGAAAGCACGAGAGCCGGCGGTCGTTGAGGTTGACCTGGTGGCCTTGGGACCTGATGGCAAGCCAGTGGAAGGGGTGAACCTTCTCCCTGGCGCTGTGTCGGTTAGCTATGACATCTCTCGGCGCTTTAACTACCGCGAAGTGGCTGTGCGGACGCGAACCGAGGGCACGCCGGCGCGGGGGTACTTTGTGAGCAATGTCCGTGTCGAGCCGGATACGGTTACATTGGTGGGACCGCCAGCCGTCATCGCGCAGATGCCTGGAGTGGTCTCGACTGAGGGACTCGTGGATATCTCTGGGGCCACCCGTATGGTCGCGGAGAGGCTGCCGCTTGATCTGCCCGATGGTGTGTCGGTACTCTCGGAAAACGAGGGTGCTCTGGAGCAAGTGCTCGTGACCGTCGAGATCGATCCCATAATGGGAGGCACCACGCTGGAGGTGCCTCTGTTCACCAAAGGAAGATCTCCCGACCTGATAGCCAAGCTATCGGTCTCGTCTGTGGATGTGATCATAACCGGCCCCGCGGTGATTCTGGAGGAACTACAGTCCGAGTTGGTGCAGGCATTCGTGGATGTTGGCGGGCTAGGCGCGGGCACACATCAATTGCTCATCGAGGTGACAATCGATGTGAAGCAGAACCCACGTCTCGCCGATCTCGTCATCAACAGTGTGGCCCCGACCTTTGTGGAGGTCACGTTGCGACCTGTGCCGACGCCAACGCCAGAGCCGACGTTGACGCCTACCCCGACAGCCACGCCGACGGCCACGCCGGTGCTGACGGCGACAACTGCTCCCACACTGACACCTACGCCCACTTCTACCCCCCGTTAGCGCCGAGTGGGCTTTATCGCCAGAGAATAGGGTATTACACCATGCTGCAGAATGCGCCTTTCGTGGCCATCGTGGGACGTCCCAATGTGGGCAAATCCACGTTGTTCAATCGTTTGGTTGGCACACGTCGGGCCATCGTCGAGGACGAGCCCGGCACTACGCGCGACCGTCTATACGGTGAGGTGGCGTGGAATGGTCGCAGCTTTGTGCTTGTGGATACGGGTGGGCTGGATCTGAATCCCGGCGACGAGATGGCAGCCAAGGTACATGCGCAGGCTGAGCTGGCCATCGACGAGGCTGATGTGGTGCTCTTGGTTGTGGATGTGACCACGGGACTGGCCGGGTCGGAGTATGAGATCGCCGATCTGCTGCGCCGCTCGCAAAAGCCGGTGGTCCTAGCCGTTAACAAGGCTGATAACGCGGATCGAGAGCTAGGTGTCGCCGAGTTCCACGCGCTGGGGTTGGGAGATCCCTATCCCGTGGCCGCCAACAGCGGGCGCGGCACGGGCGACCTTTTGGATGCCGTGGTGGCGGCGTTGCCTCCTGTGATCGAGGAAGAGGAGGCTGATGAGGATGTGGTGCACATCGCCATTGTCGGCCGGACCAACGTTGGCAAGTCTAGCCTGCTGAACCGTCTGCTGGGCGAGGAGCGGGTGATCGTCAGCCCCACCGCTGGGACAACGCGAGATGCCATCGACACGCGGCTCCGGTACGAGGGCCGCGAACTGGTGTTGATCGACACTGCCGGCATTCGGCGCCGGGGGCGAGTGCAACCAGGCGTGGAGCGGTATAGCGTGCTGCGAGCCATGCGCGCTATCAACCGAGCTGACGTCGTACTGCTGATGATTGACGCGAGCCAGGGGGTGCGCGCGCAGGATACGCATATCGCGGGCCACGTGCTAGAGGCCGCCAAGAGCGTCATCGTTTTGGTCAACAAGTGGGACTTGGTGATCAAAGATACGTACACCATGGCCCAGTATGAGCAATACGTTCTCGATGAGCTCAAGTTCATGGCCTATGTGCCGATACTGTTCGTGTCGGCATTGACCGGGCAACGGGTGCAAAAGGTTCTCTCGTTGGCGTTGGAGGTGTGGGAGAAGGCTGGCCGGAGGCTCACGACGGCAGAGATCAATCACATTCTGCGTGACGCGACGGCAAGGCATTCGCCGCCCACCAAGTGGGGCAGGAAGCTACGTCTTTACTATGGCACGCAGGTGGCAGTGCGGCCCCCAACCATCGTCATCTTTGTCAATGATGTGCGCCTGGTCCACTTTGCCTATCGGCGCTTCTTGGAGAATCGCATCCGTGACTTTTACCCGTTTCCGGGCTCACCACTTCGCCTTGTGTTTCGAGGGCACGGGGACGCGGACCGTCGCTGACGGCGTGTGGCTAGGACCGTTCTGAGATGTAGCTGATGGGCGTTGCTAGCATGCTCCATGGCCCCGTCCAGGTGATGCGCGCCTGAACCAGCCTGCCGTACCAGTCGCCGTCGGCCTCAAAAAAGACCAGCTTGTTGGTGCGCGTGCGGCCACGCCAACGCCCTCGCTGCCTCCCGTCCACCAGGATCTCCTGGGTTGTCCCCAGTAGGGAAGCGTTGATCTCGCCAGCTATCTTGCTCTGCAATGCCTCGACGGCGCAGCGGCGTCGTTCTTTCTCCTCAGGTGGCACATCGTCCGTCCACGAGGCGGCAGGGGTGCCCGGCCGTGGCGAATAGGCCGCCACATGTACCACGTCGAACCGCACCTCGGCGAGGAGAGCAAGGGTATCAGCGAATTGCTCTTCCGTCTCGCCGGGGAACCCCACGATCACATCGGTGTTGATAGCGCAAGATGGCGTCCTCTCGCGGATGCGATGGACCAGGTCGCGAAACCGATCTACGGTATAGCCGCGCGCCATGCGGCGCAACACCTGGTCATTGCCGGATTGCACCGGCAGTTCCCAAGCATGGCATAAGCGTGGAAGCGAGGCTGCCGTATCGATGATGCGTTGGGTCATGTCCCGTGGGTGCGAGGTGAGGAACCGCAGCCTCTGCAGGCCCGGCGTATCGTGAACGGCCACCAGCAGATCGGCCAGATCGGGCCCGTTTGTGAGATCGCTGCCATAGGCATCTACGTTTTGGCCCAGTAGGGTGATCTCTCGTGCGCCCCGAGCAACCAGATCGCGGACCTCGTCCTGCACATCGCGGATGGGCCGGCTGCGTTGAGGTCCGCGCCTGAGCGTTACAATGCAGTAGGTGCAATGATGATCACAGCCGTAGCTGATGGGCACCATCTCGGTAACAGAGACGGCACCGCGGGGGCGCGGCTTGATCGACAAGCCGTATATCTGCTCCGCCCACCTTTGACCAAAGCGCAACACGCTATCGACGTCAGAGGGGTGAATGAAGGCATCTACGTAGGGATACCGCGCCTTCTGCGCATCCAGATCGTCCACAAAGCAACCCATCACCAGAAGGGCGCGTCGCCCCGGCTGGCGCTTGAGGGATGATAGCGATGTAAGGCGCCCAATCACCTTGTCTTCTGCGCTCTGGCGTACCACGCAAGTATTCAGGATGGCCAAATCGGCGTCGCGGGGTTGATCGCAGCGTTCATAGCCGAGGCTTTCGAGGCCCTCGGCGATGCGGGTGGCATCGGCTTGGTTCATCTGGCAGCCGATATTCCAAAGGTAGTAGCGTAGAGCGGGGGTGGTCATCTAGGCGGGCTCTGTAGATGGGATCAGATCGGGAATGGACTTCTCCGCGTCTTGCAGTACGGGACGCAGCCACTGCCCGGTGTACGAGTGGGGCATGGCTGCTACCTGCTCTGGCGTGCCTTCGGCGACGACCTCGCCGCCAGCATCACCTCCCTCGGGCCCCAAGTCAATGATCCAATCGGCCGACTTGATGACGTCTAGGTTGTGCTCGATGATCACGACGGTGTTCCCGGCATCGACTAGGCGTGACAGGACCTCTAGGAGACGCTTGACGTCGGCAGCGTGGAGGCCGACGGTCGGTTCGTCCAGGATATACATGGTCTTTCCGGTAGAACGCCGGGCGAGCTCACGCGCTAGCTTGATGCGCTGGGCCTCACCGCCAGAGAGCGTCGTGGCGGGTTGCCCGAGCCGGATGTAACCCAGCCCCACATCGTGCAGAGTTTTCAGATGGCTCCGAATGGCTGGTATGTTGGCAAAAAAGTGGAGCGCCTCCTCGACCGTCATTTCCAGCACCTCGGCGATGGTCTTGCCCTTGTAACGGATCTCCAACGTCTCTCGGTTGTAGCGCTTGCCATGGCAGACGTCGCATCGCACATAGACATCGGGCAGGAACTGCATTTCGATCTTGATGATGCCACCACCACGACATGCCTCGCAGCGACCCCCCTTGACGTTGAAGGAGAACCTGCCGGGTTTGTATCCTCTGACCTTGGCCTCGGGCACCTGAGCGAATAGGCGCCGGATATGCGCGAACACCCCCGTATAGGTAGCTGGGTTGGACCGTGGCGTTCTCCCAATGGGGGATTGGTCGATGTCGATGACTTTGTCGAGGTGATCGATGCCGCGTATCTCGTCGTGGTCGCCAGGTCGCAGGTTGGCGCGGTGCAGGACCTGCGCCAGGCGCCGGTACACAATGTCCATGAGCAAGGTGCTCTTGCCCGAACCAGAAACGCCGGTGATGACGACGAACTTGCCCAATGGGATGCGGACGGTGATGTCTTTCAGGTTGTGCTCTCTCGCGCCCACCACCTCGATGGCGTCACCGTTGCCGTTGCGACGTTCTGCCGGCAGCGGGACGCTCTCGGCGCCCGAGAGGTAACGCCCTGTGACGGATTCGGTGCACGACATGATCTGATCGACAGTGCCCGCAAACACGATCTGGCCACCTCGCTCTCCTGCGCCTGGGCCAAGATCGACGACATAGTCAGCGGCGCGGATGGTACTCTCGTCGTGCTCTACCACGAGCACGGTGTTGCCGAGATCCCGCAGTCTGCAGAGGGTATCCAGGAGCCGTTGGTTGTCGCGTGGATGCAAGCCGATGCTGGGCTCATCCAGGATGTAGAGGACTCCCATGAGCTGAGAGCCAATTTGGGTAGCCAGGCGGATGCGCTGGGCCTCGCCGCCAGACAAGCTGGCGGCGGCTCGCGAGAGCGTCAGGTAGTCCAGACCCACGTTCTCGAGGAATCGTAGCCGGGCGAGCAGTTCCTTGAGAATCGGACGGGCGATGGTGCGATCACGTCCGGTCAAGCCATTCGCCAGCGTCTCGACGAACCGATGTGTCTCGCTTATGGGCATATTGGTCAGTTCGTCGATGGCCAGCCCGCGCACGGTGACGGCCAGCGCCTCCGGCTTCAGGCGTCGTCCATGGCATGTGGGGCAAGGATGCGACGTCATGTACCGTTCGATCCACTGGCGGATGTGGTCCGATGGAGTCTCCCGGTAACGGCGCTCGAGGTTCGGGATCACGCCCTCAAAAGTCGTCTGGTAGCGGCGCGATTGTCCCTGGTGGTTGCGGTAGTTAACCATGATAGTCTCGCTGCCGCTACCGCGCAGTACCAGCTCGCGTTGTTCCGCCGTGAGCTCGCGCCAGGGCGTGTTCGTGGAAAAGCCATAGTGATCAGCCAAAGCCCGAAGGATCTGATGATAGTAGCTGTTTGACTTGGCGGTTTTGGCCCAAGGTTTGATGGCGCCCTCGTCCAGAGAGAGTGAGGGATCAGGGACGATCAGATTAGGATCGAGCTCGCGTTGGGTGCCCAAGCCAGTGCAGGTTGGGCAGGCGCCATGGGGGCTGTTGAAGGAGAAGGACCGTGGCTCTAGCTCTGGTAGGCTGATGCCGCAGATCGGGCAAGCATAGTGCTCGGAGAAGAGGTGGTCGTCACCACCCATGACGTGCAAAATAGCGATGCCGTCGCCCAGCTTGAGTGCCGTCTCCAGCGATCCCGCGAGCCGGCTACGGTCGGCATCGGCGCGCTCGGCCTCGTCGGGCCCATACTCACGCACAACGAGACGGTCCACCACCGCCTCGATGGTGTGCATGACATAACGATCGAGGGCGATCTCCTGATCGAGCTCCATCACCTCGCCGTCAATACGCGCCCGCACGAACCCTTGCTTCGAGAGGTCGGCCAGGAGCCGCTTGTGCTCGCCCTTGCGATCCCTGATCAACGGGCCCATGACCATGAGGCGCGTGCCATCGGGGTAGGATTGGATCACGTCCACCATCTGCTGGACCGTTTGCCGCTGAATAGGCCGTCCGCATTGGGGGCAATGCGGCTCACCGATCCGCGCGTACAGCAGCCGCAGATAGTCATAGATCTCGGTGACGGTGCCGACGGTGGAGCGCGGGCTGCGGTTAGAGCCCTTCTGGTCGATAGAGATGGCCGGCGATAGGCCATCGATGCGATCCACGTCGGGCTTGTCCATCTGACCAAGGAACTGACGCGCGTAGGCCGAGAGGGACTCGACATAACGCCGTTGCCCCTCGGCATAGATCGTGTCGAACGCCAGTGAAGACTTGCCGGACCCCGAGATGCCGGTGATAACCACCAGCTTGTCTCGGGGAATGTCAAGATCGATGTTCTTGAGGTTGTGCTCGCGTGCTCCGCGAATCGAGAGCGTACTTGTGGTCATGCTCACCTTTTTGGGATTGGTGCGCAGCCAGAAACCCAGCTTATCATTATACCTTGAGCGGGCCGGCGGGCAAGTTGGCGGCATCGTCGGCCACGGGATGGCGGTTGTGGATGTGAACGCTGTGGGTCGATGGGCGAGCGTGCCAGCCGGGCTTTGGCCATACCAAGGCTACCAAGGCGTGTAGTGCTGTCTCCATCCGTTATCGAGCCCGAACTCTTCCAATGCTCGGAGGGCGTCGCGGTATTCGGCGTGCGAGATGCGGCGGTCCAGCGGCGGATGTTGGGCCGCCTGGTATGCGGGAAAGTACTGCGCCATCAGACTGATCGCGCTCTCCGTGCCCAGCTCGCGAGCGATCCAGGCGAGGACCTGCCTGGTTTGGGAAAGCCCTTGCGGTAGGACCAGGTG
>CAZTMY010000003.1:0-26512 GCA_964614895.1 uncultured Anaerolineales bacterium | reverse complement strand
CCTGGCGAGAGCATGGGTATTTCAGACGACGTGGTGAACTACACGACGCACGCTCTGAGCTACGGCGTACTAGCCTGGTTAGCCTGGCGCCCTCTTGTGCGTCGAGTTGGAGGCTTGCCCAACCTGGTCATCGCCTTTCCAAAGATGACGGCGGCGCTCTATGCGATCTCTTACAGCATCAGTGATGAGATTCATCAGGCCTTTGTGCCTGGACGGACTGCTTCTGTGTGGGATGTGCTTGCTGATGCGTTGGGAGCGCTCGTTGTGCTAGGGGTTCTCGGGGCGGCACGCTTGCGGAAGCGGCCAACGGGTTCGGAAGTGCAAGTGAGATGACACCGCTGGAAGAGCCGAAGCGACGACAGACAACCGACTGGTCACAGTACGCGAACGATCTCGTGCGCGAGATCAGCTCGCTGCATCCGCACGCGGTGGAGGATGTGCGGCGTGCTATCGCGTTCGCTCAGAAAGCGCACGAAGGCCAGCTACGAGAGTCGGGCGATCCTTACATCGTGCATCCTCTAGAAGTGGCCATCCTTCTCACGGACCTCCAGATGGATGCGTCGTCCATTATCGCAGCCGTTCTGCATGATACCGTAGAGGATTGTGGTGTTCCGCTCGAGACGCTAGAGAGCGAGTTTGGCACCACAGTGGCCCATCTCGTAGACGGGGTTAGCAAGCTCCGCCGCATCAAGCAAAAGAGCAACGTGGATCGCCAGGATCTGGCGGCCGACCAGGCGGCCAATCTGCGCAAGATGTTCCTTGCCATGGTGGATGACATCCGCGTGGTGATCATCAAGTTGGCGGATCGTCTGCACAACATGCGAACGTTGCAGTACATCGCTCCAGAGAAGCAGCAGCGAAAGGCGCGCGAGACGCTGGACATCTTTGCACCCTTGGCCAACCGGTTGGGTATCTGGCAGCTCAAGTGGCAGCTTGAGGATCTATCCTTCCGCTATCTTGATCCCGATGCCTATTACGAGATTGCACGGCTGATCTCTGAGCGGCGCGCCTCGCGAGCGGAGTACCTGGAGCGCGTTGTGGCCGTGCTTCGTGAGCAGCTCAAACGGGAGGGCATCGAGGGGCGGATTACGGGGCGGCCCAAGCACATCTACTCCATCCACAGCAAGATGGAGGAGAAGCATCGGACCTTTGATCAGATCTACGATCTTCGGGGCGTACGCATCATCGTCAAGGAGGTATCCGAGTGCTACCACGTGCTGGGTATGGTGCACAGCATCTGGCGACCGATCCCCGGGGAGTTTGACGACTATATCGCCATGCCCAAAGGGAACCTGTACCAATCGCTGCACACCGCTGTGGTGGCCTTGGACGGCAAGACACTCGAGATTCAGATTCGCACCGAGGAGATGCACCGCGTGGCCGAGTTTGGCATCGCGGCGCACTGGCGCTACAAGGAAGGTACCAGCTCGCGTGATCCCAACCTGGATGCCCGCGTCGCTTGGCTGAGACAGGCCATGGACTGGCGCGAGGATGTCCAGGATGCCGAGCAGTTCATAGATTCGGTCAAGAGCGATGTCTTTCCCGAGATGGTGTACGTATTTACGCCCAAGGGGGATATCGTGTCGTTGCCTCGTGGCGCAACGCCTGTGGATTTCGCCTACCAGATTCACTCGGAGATTGGCCATCGTTGCCGTGGCGCCAAGGTGGACGGTCAGCTCGTGCCGCTGGACTACCAGCTTCGGAGTGGTGAGCAGGTAGAGATCCTCACGGCAAAACAGGGCGGACCAAGCCGTGACTGGTTGAATCCCCATCTAGCCTACGTGGCGACTCAACGAGCGCGGCAGAAGATCAGGCGTTGGTTCCGGCGCCAGCAGCGCGAGCAGATGGTGCAGGCTGGACGGGAAATTCTCGATCGGGAGCTGCATCGCCTCGGCATCGAGCAAGAGTCCTACGGGGAGATCGCAGAGCTCTTCAAGTATAGCGACGTGACTGATTTCATGGCGGCCGTGGGCTACGGGGAGATCAGCCCTAACACGATTGCGCACAAGATTGATGATGCCAGCACCGAGGATCAGGTCCTGCGTCTCAAGGCTATCCCTGAGGCGGCTGTTTCGGACATCCAGGTGGATGGCGTGGGCGATCTGCTGACGCGAATTGGAACTTGCTGCAACCCGGTCCCGGGTGACCGCATCGTGGGCTATATCACGCGGGGTAAGGGTATCACTATCCATCGCGCTGATTGCCCCAACGTGCTCAACCTTCGTGATACTGAACGGTTGATCGAGGTCCGATGGGGCAAGACCGAGCAGGCCTATCCCGTCGTGATCCAGGTGGAGGCCTTTGATCGGAGTGGACTGCTGCGTGACGTTGCAGCCGCCATCGCTGATCTAGGGATTAGCATAAGCGCAGTGAACGTGGTCACAAACAAAGATAATACCGCTACGCTGGTGGCCACCGTAGGCATTAGCACTGTGCGCCAGCTTTCGGAGCTTCTGACGAACCTTCAGAATGTGAAGGATGTCCTGGACGTCCGAAGAAAGGTCAGCGGCTAGCCACTTGCCATCGTAGCGGAGCTGATCTCTGGGACGTAGGAGCTATCCCACGAGCGCACAATCTCTGCCGTCTCGCGCTGGAGCTGTAGCCACTCCCTGACGGCCTTTTGCTGGATCTGGGAAAGCATGGTGGGCTCGAGTTCGCGATCGGGATCATACTCCTCGACGAGAATGATGTGATACCCATAGTCGCTGGTGACGATGTCGCTGATCTCTCCGGGAGGCGTACTAAAGGCCGCTTCCTCGAACTCGGGCACCATCACTCCCCGTGGGAACCAACCAAGATCTCCACCGGCCTTGGCTGAATAGGCGTCAACGGACACGTCGGCCGCAACTTTGTCAAAGGGTTCGCCAGCCTCGAGTCGAGCCAGTGCTTGCTGCGCCTCATCCTCAGTATCGACGAGTATGTGGCGCGCGTGCACCTGCTCGGCCCTGGTGGGCACATCGGCCATGATCATATCTTCGATCTTGAAGCGGTACAGGTCGCCAGCCAGAAACTTGCGCACATCCGCTTCGGATACGTGGGCTTGTTCTGTGACTGCACTAATCCACTCGGCATAGACTGTCTCGAAATCCGAGTCGGTCTCGCTAGCCCCCGCATCTTTGGCAGGGAAGCCGAATTCCTGGCAAAGTTTGGCGTCGATCTCTGCATCGGAGACTGTGATGCCCTTGCGTGTGGCGGCTTGCCGCACGAGGCGGTCTTCAATGAGCTGCTCGAGCACCATGCTGGGAAGCTGCGCTATCTCGCTCTGGACCTGCTGGATCTGTTGCTCCACGGCGGCGAGCGTCTGCGACGTGTCCTCTTCGCTCTCAGTAAGCTGCTGCGCATTGGCCCGAAGCCGCAGGATATAGTTGGAATAGGTCCAGTACTGGAACCGATAGAGCGCCTGGTATTCGCGCACTGTGATTGGCTCACCGTTGACGGTGGCTACCGGCCGGCGTGGCTCTAGCACATATTGGTCCACCAGCCCCCAAGCTAGCACGCCAACGACCAATACCGCTACGCCGACGGTACCAAGGATGAGTAAGCGGCGGGCGCGAAGCTCCTTCTCTCGGCGTGAGGCCTGCTTCCGGGTCAGAGGTTTGATCTCGGGATTGCTGGTGCGCTTCATCTGGGCCTTTCATCGTCTTGACTCAGGACATTGCCTGCACGAAAACGAGGGCATCGGAGCCAACCTGGCCCATGCCCTCGTCGGTATGCAGCAGATACTGTGGCTCTTGCGTGCCTCAGGAGCCGTCTTCTCGGACGTGACCGGCGCTATAGGGCAAGAGAGCGACCTGACGAGCTCTCTTGATCGCCACCGATACCATACGTTGGTGGCGTGCGCAGGTCTTGGTGCGACGTCGTGGCAGAATGCGTCCGTGGTCACTGATGTAGTGTCGCAGCGTGTTCACATCTTTGTAGTCGATGTGCTCGACGTTGTCAGTACACATGCGGCACACATTGCGCCTGGCATTGAACTTGCGTCTTCCGCCACCCGGACGGCGTCGATCGTCAGAGCGACCTCTATCTTCGCTATTAGCCACTGCAGCCTCCTGATCTCGTGGAAACCCTGCGCCAAGAGCGCATACGGGCGTTTCTATTCCTCGTCTTTGTCCATGCGGACCAGCAAATGCCGGATGATGTCGTCCGAGAGTGCAATCAGACGCTCCACCTGGCGAATCACCGTCTGATCCATCTCGGCTTGGAGGATCATGTACTGCCCCTCCGTATATTTGGCGATGGGGTAGGCCAATTTGCGTCGGCCCATGGTATCGATATGAAGAATCTTGCCGCCATTGTCGCGCACAGCGCTCTGCATGCGCTCCATCAGGGCATTCATCTGGTCCTCTTCCAGGTCGGGCTGGACGATGAACAGCAACTCGTAGCTTCTCAAGGGGATGTCTCCTTCCCACGGATGACGCCCCCGAACCTTAGCGTCGGGAGCGGAAAGGTTAGCGGTACAGGCAAAGCGCCTGCACCCACGTTACGAACACCAAGTATACCACGCGCTTGAATGGGGGCCAAACACGCTTGCTGGCCCGGCTCACGCGAGATAGGTCAGGCGGTGGCGCATCGCCAAGCCTTGCGGGGCAAGCCCTCGGTCGGCACGGCCGCGGATTGGCCGGTGAGCTGTTTGTGGGGGGCGCGCTGGCGGCCGGGCGGGAAACCGCGTAACATGGCCTCAATAAGAGATGCGATGCAAGGAGGTGCCATGAAGGCAGCGGTGTTTCACGGGGTAGGGAATCTGCGCGTGGATGGTAACTATGCTGATCCCGAGCCCGGCCCGAACGATGTGTTGCTGCGTGTGGCAGCTTGTGGTATCTGTGGGACCGATCGTCATATCATGCACGGCGAGTTCACAGCCGTGCCCCCTGTCATCATTGGTCATGAGTGCTCTGGTGAGGTGCTGTCGGTAGGCGATCGGGTCACCACTCTGGCGCCAGGGGATCGGATCGCCATCGATCCTAACATGCCGTGTGGCCTATGCCGCCCGTGCCGTCGCGGCCAGGTTCACTTGTGCCAGAATCTGCGAGCTCTGGGGGTGGACGTGGATGGTGGTTTTGCTGAGCTCATGGTCGCTCCTGAGCAGCAGTGCTATCGCCTGCCCGGCGAGGTCACGCTGGAGGAAGGCGCGATGGCAGAGCCAGTTGCCTGCTGCATGCGAGGGATCGATCGGGCTGGTATCGCGCCAGGCGATCGGGTGGCGGTTATTGGCGGCGGCGCCATTGGGCAGATCCTGGCGCAGCTCGCGCGCGCGGCAGGCGCTTCGTGGCTAGTATTGAGCGATCCGGTGGCAGAGCGACGGCAGATGGCTCTGGAGCTCGGAGCCGATGCGGTAGTCGATCCCAGCGAGGAGGATCCTCTGAAGCCCGGGGGGGCGTTGGAGGGGGGCGCGGATGTGGTGCTCGAGGCGGTCGGGTCAGAGGCAACGACAGGCCAGGCGGTAGAGTGGGCCGCTGAGGGTGGCACTGTGGTGTGGTTCGGCGTGACGCCTCCAGGGGAGACGGTCGCCATCGAGCCGAACCTGGTGTTCCGCAAGGAGCTGACCATCCGCGGCGCGCGGATCAACCCCTTCACTCACGCGCGTGCCATCGCCGCTATGGCCTCGGGCCAGGTCAACGTCGCCCCGTTGCTCTCGAGGATGATCCCGTTGGAGGATCTGGCTCGGGTCCTCGAGGAGCCAGCGGGAGCTGACATCAAGACCCTTGTGATCCCGCGATAGAGCGTCACGGGATACGACCCTTGTAGGCATAGTATGCCAGCTTGCCGTATTCCTGGAGGACGACAAGCAACGCTTTCTCGTGGCGCCACCAGTCCGATGGGTGGTACCACTCGGGTTGGGATGCCACGATCACAATCTCGGTGTCGCTGTCTCTAAAGACGTGCCTGAAGGTCAGCCTAGCGCGTTGGGTATGGTAGGCGTCCGTGATGATAAGCAGGGTCAGCCAGTTGCGCACCTGGGATAGGTTGTGGGCGGCGATGGCATCCTCATACGTGGATGTGGTGTTGCTCAGAGGCACAATGTGGTCACGTGGCACGCCCAGCGACGCGAGATAGGTCGCTGCCAGCTCAGCAAAGGGTGTGTCAAAGCCCGGGAGAGCCGGAGCCTTGCCCGACGTGAGCATGAGTGGCGCATAGCCTTGGTGATAGAGTTCTGCCCCTAGGCGCAAGCGCGAGCCATCGCCACCTCCAAGCACAAAGATGGCGTCGGCGGCCACGGGATCTTGATCTACATGAAGCAGGCGCGCTGCGAGAACCAACATGGGGCGCGCCAATAGCATGGCTAGGAGCACGCATATTCCGAGCGGAACGAGGACGTGGGCGTAGCGACGCATGCTGTGGTTCCTTGGAGTGCGAGTACTGTTGTGATCTGCTACGTCTTTGGATGCTCCTGGGTGGTCAAATGTTAGCTGATGACTATTATAGCGGAGGTGTGCTGGGCGGCCCAAGGGAGATGTTGTGGAGGGCCACGCCGCCGTGGTTGGACACGACCCGAGCTCCATCCTATTATGGACGCGATCAAAGGGCCTAACTTGGCATCATTGGGCTGGGCTGGGGATTGGGCGGTTTCTACGTCGTCGGAGGTAGCCCTTGATCGGAGAAGCAGGGAGTCTATGCACTTACACGTTCTGGACACGACGCGACGCCAGCAGGTCAACCGCTTCGTGCGATTCCCTTTTGAGCTCTATGCTGATTGCCCGCAATGGGTACCCCCGCTGCTCTCCGAGGCGCGCAAGCCGCTGAACCGCGCCAGGCACCCTTTCTACGCGCACTCTGATGCCGCGTTCTTCCTCGTCGAGAGCGGGCGCGAGGTCCTCGGGCGGATCGCGGTCCTCGAGCACCGCCGGTTTAACCGCATACGCGGAGAGCGACTAGCCTTCTTCTACCTGTTTGACTGCATCGATGATGCACAAGCATCCGGCATGCTGTTTGACGCCGCCTTTTCGTGGGCTCGCGATCGCGGCTTGGTGGGGATCGTAGGCCCCAAGGGCTTCTTGCAGGCAGACTCTCAAGGGTTGCTGGTCGATGGCTTTGAGCATCGGCCTGCCGTCAACATTGCCTACAACTATGCCTACTATGACGCTCTGGTGAAGGCGGCTGGCCTCTGGAAGGAGACTGATTACTACTCTGGTTTGATCACGCGAGAGACTGGCTTGCCTAAGCGGTTCCTGGACGTAGCGGATAAAGTCTCGAAGCGTCGCAACTTTCGAGTGAAGAGCTTTGCGAGCAAGGACGAGATGCGAGCTTGGATACCTCGCATTGGCCACATCTACAACACGGCCTTTATGGAGCACTGGGAATTCTGTCCTGTCACCGAGCAGGAGCTAGAGATGATCGGGGAGAGGCTGCTGGCTATCGCCCGGCCGGAGTTCATCAAGCTCGTGCTCAAAGATGACGAGGTGGCGGGCTTTGTCTTTGCATTCCCTGATATAAGCGACGGCCTCCGGAAGGCACGCGGCAGGTTACTGCCGTTGGGCTGGTGGCACATCATGCGTGCGTTCCGCACGACCAAGCATATTAACTTCAACGGCGTGGGTATTTTGCCTCCTTACCAGGGCTCGGGCGCCAATGCCGTGATGTATGCTGAGCTAACACGCACCTTGCTGCAAGGCGATTACACCACCGGTGAAGCCGTGCAGGTGGAAGAGCGCAACTTGAAGAGTCTCGGCGATATGAAGGCCCTGGGGGTATGCTGGCAGAAGGTACATCGCATCTATCGCGGATCATTCTATCTGGGAGGGTCCTATGACAGATGTCGCGACGGTGCCTGCTCCGAGTGAGCTGTCGCGCTCTCGTCGTCGGCTTTCGACGTGGGTCAAGCTGATTTATGGTAGCGGCGATCTTGGGATGGCGACGTACGGCACGCTACGGCAGTTCTTCTATGCCATTTTCCTCACTGACGTGGTGGGCTTGGATCCGCGGCTGGCGTCGGTTGCCGCAGTCATTGGTACCATCTGGGACGCCATTAATGACCCATTAGTCGGGCGGCTAAGCGACCGCACGCGCACACGTTGGGGGCGACGTCGGCCATTCCTAGCGCTCTTTGCAGTACCGTATGCGCTAGGCTTTCTCATGCTATGGTGGGCGCCGCCCTGGGAGAGCCAGATCCTGCGGATGATCGGGGTCACGTTGGCGTTTATGTTGAGCGATACGCTCCAGACGCTAGTCATTGTTCCCTTTATGACGCTTACTGCCGAGCTGACCGATGACTATGATGAACGCACCGAACTGACTGGCTATCGAATGGTGTTCAACCTACTGGCCTCGTTGGCAACTGCCGTGGTCGCGCCGATGATCGTGAACGGTGTTGTCAAGGGAGGGGGCACGACCCAGCAGGCGTATGTTCTTGTGGCTTCCATCTTTGGCGCGGCGTCAGTATTACCCTTCTTGATCATCGCAGCATTCCTGCGAGAGGGTCCCTCGCCAGTTGCTGTGGAGGAGTCACTGTCGATTCGGGAGGTCCTCAGCGCCGTCTGGGGGAACATTCCCTTTCGCTTTGCTACTGGCCTCTACGTGCTGAACTGGATCGCTGTTGATTTAGTGGCCTTGATGATCCCGTACTTTCTCATTTACTGGGTGGGACGTGGAAACCTACTGATCACCGTGTCCGTGTTTGGCGATGAGATTGCTCTCCAATCCGTCGTCTTGGGGCTAATATTGGTGATGGCCATGGTTTCGGTTCCTCTATGGACATGGCTCTCTGGCAGGCTTGGCAAGCGCCATGCCTACATCATCGGCATGGCGTTCTGGTCTGTGATCCAGATGGCGATCCTGTTCGTGCGCCCTGGCCAGATGAGTCTCCTAGTCATTCTGGCGGCGCTGTCAGGGCTCAGTGTTTCTGCGGCCCATGTGCTCCCCGAGGCCATGTTTCCTGATGTCATCGACTGGGATGAGCTGCGCACCCGCAAGCGACAGGAGGGAATTTTCTATGGCGCCAAGAACTTTTTCCGCAAGTTGACGGGGGCAGTGGCGGTCTTTTTGGGGTTGCAGGTTCTAGGCTGGTTTGGCTACAGATCTCCGCTGCCTGGTGCCAACGTATTCGTGCAAACAGACTCGGCGCTGATGGCTATCCGCATGATGACGGGGCCGGGTGGACTGGTGCTGGTCATGGTGGCCATGCTGGTTGCTTGGTACTATCCCTTGACGCGTGACAAGCATCATCGTGTGGTGCGAGTGCTGGATCGTCGGCTGCGACGCAAGCAGGCGCGGAAGGAACGTCGCGACCGCAGGGCGCGAGCAGGATCTCACGGGTTGCTACAGACTGACGGACGAGATGTAACAGGTTTCTGAGACAGGAGGAAAAGTGTCGACAGTTCCAGTTGCTCTTCAGTTGTACACGGTACGTGATCAGACGGCGGTCGATTTCCCGGGCACCGTACGCCGTGTGGCCGAGCTCGGGTATGCCGGCATCGAGCTTGCTGGGGATGGTGGGCTCACGGCGGAGCAGTTGCGCGCCCTGCTGGACGAGACGGGTCTGCGCTTGGCCGGGAGCCATGTGCCTCTTGAGCGCATGATCGAGGATATGGACGGCGTCATCGCCTACTACCAGGATCTGGGAAGCCCCTACGTGGGCGTACCGTTCCTCGGGGAAGCGTATCGCAGCGCAAAAGGCTTTCGAGAGGCGGCGCGGGCATTGAACCGTGCAGGCGCTGCTCTGCAAGAGGCGGGCATGTCTCTCTACTACCATAACCATGCCTTCGAGTTCGAGCCCCTCGGCGAAACGACCGGCATGGAGATCCTTCTCGCAGAGACGGATCCCGACTTGGTGGGGCTGGAGTGTGATGTCTACTGGGTCCAGTACGGCGGACGGGATCCCGCGGCCTTTATCACGGAGAACGCTGGACGCTTTCCGCTCGTGCACCTGAAGGATATGGTGGGCAAGGGCTCGGAGCGGACTTTTGCCGAGGTCGGCGAGGGAATCCTAGACTTTGAGGCCATCTTTGCGGCGAGCGAGGCGCAGGGGGTATCTTGGTACATCGTGGAGCAGGACGTCTGCCAGAGGCCAAGCCTCGATAGCGCTCGGATCAGCCTGGAGAATCTCAGACGATGGGGCAAAGCGTAGCCTTTGTCCTAGAGAAGCGAGAAGGGAGACGTCTATGAGCGAGTTTCCGACCATTTCTCCTGCACGACGCCTAGAGTTGTTGGAACCGCCCCAGGGGCAAGTTGCCGCCGTGCTCGATACCGACACCTACAACGAAATCGATGATCAGTTCGCTCTCGTGTATTCGTTGTTGTCGCCCAAGATCGCGCTCGAGGCGGTGTATGCAGCGCCTTTCTCGAACGAACGCTCCGAGGGGCCTGCCGACGGTATGGCGAAGAGCTACGACGAGATCGTGCGGGTGATGACGCGTCTCGGCTTTGATCCGACTGGCATGGCTTATCGGGGCGCGACGGCCTACCTGCCTGACGCGTCCACGCCCTGCGAGAGTGACGCTGCGAGCGATCTGGTGGCTCGTGCTCGCGCGCCGCGGCGGGGACCGCTGTACGTGATGGCCATTGGCGCGATCACCAACGTGGCCTCGGCGCTACTGATGGCGCCCGACATCGCCGACCGTATCGTCGTTGTGTGGCTTGGGGGGCAGCCAGAGTACTGGGAGACGGCCCGCGAGTTCAACCTGGCGCAGGATGTGCCTGCCGCTCAGGTGGTCTTTGACTGTGGCGTGCCATTGGTCCATATCCCCTGCAGCAACGTTGCTGAGATGCTGCGGACGACGCTGCCAGAGATGGCAACGTATGTGAAAGGGCGAGGCGCCATTGGCGACTATCTTTTCAGCATCTTTGAAGACTTCACGCCGGACCACTTTGGGCGGTCCAAGGTCATCTGGGATATCTCAGCGCCAGCTTGGTTGCTTTCGGGACAGTGGGTCAGTACCGTGCTGATGCCATCGCCCGTGCTAACGGACGAGGTGACCTGGGGCCCGGTCGACACAGCGCGACACATGGTGCGCATCGCACGCCACATCGATCGGGACGCTATCTTCACTGACTTGTTCCGAAAGCTCCAGCGGCATGCCGAGGCAGGGGCCTAGCTCCGCTGTGCCGCGTGCACGCGGACGTCGGTCACATCGATCCGCCCCTCCTTGCAAATCAACGCGACGGCGCCCGACCGCAGGGCGCCGTCGCTGGCGCTGATGGCCTCGACGCCATTGACGTTGCCAACGATGTCCCTACCCGAAACCGTCAGGCTAAGATGGTAGGGCTGGTCCAGCTCCCAAGCCAGCGGGCGCGCTGCGAGGACTTGGGTGCCGTCCAAGCGTCGCACGATGGCTAGGCGGCCATCGCGACTCAGGATGAGCGCATAGTAGCGCTCCAGCCCCTGTACTCTGGCGGCGATGCCAAAGGATGCTGCTAGATGCGGCACAACGGTGGCCTCTACTGTCAGATCTTCCCAGTCGCGGGTGCCCTGGATGAGCATGCCGACGCCGCGGTTCTGGATAACGCGGTAGTGGGAGCCAGCGCTGTGCTGGACGTCATCGCAGGCCTGAACCCACGCTTCTGTCCAGAGCTGCCCCCCATGGGCGGGAGGGCCGAGCGTCATTTCAGGGACACCGTGCCATGTAAGCCAGTCCATATACACGACGCCGTCGCAGCGGGACTCGGATGCCAGTTCGATGCCCACCCAGAGGATGGGCTCGCCCTCGGGCACCTCAACGCGCCAGGTCAACTGGGCCTCACCGCCCGGATTTAGTACCTTGGCTGGACCATAGGTCCGGTGCGGCACATCGTCAGGGCCAGGCGTCGTGACCATCAGCCGCGCCGTGACGGGCTGGGGGTTAGCGGCGTCTGCCTCAAGCCGCGCCGTGACTGTTTGCCCAGGGTACAGGTTCGGGCAGGCTACCATGCGGTAGCCCTTGGTGGGGCGATGGGCGGGGAATGTCTCCCGCACGATTCGGGCGGGCACTATTTCTGTGAGAGCCTGGAAGTCGATCGCCAGGCTCCGCGTGCCCACCTGACTGTGGCCAAGCACGTTTTGCAACCTGCATGTAGGCAGGCTATCCGGTGCACGTTCGACAACCCAACCCTGCACCGCGCCTGGCGCCTCGAAATGGTATCGAGCTCCTCCCTTGGGCTGTGGGGCCTCATGGCCGGCCAATGTCAGCCCTATGGCGGCTATGTCCAGCGCTTCCGTGAGCGCGTCGCTGACGGCGCGGCCGCCATCAGCGGTGGGCAAGTAGAGGCGATCAGCCACAGGCCCACGCCAGTCGGGGCCCGTCTCCAGGCCCTCTAGCCCGCCGCGGATTCCCATGAGGCAACCCACGTTGCCAGAGTTGCAGTCGGTATCCCATCCCGCGGTATTGACGATGCTGAGCGCGCGCGAGAAATCGCCGCCACTGTAGAGGAGAGCCATGATGATGACCGCATGGTTGGGAATGACGTGGCAGTTGCCACCGTACCGATGGTAGCCGTAGCGCTGGCGAATGTGGGCAAAGGTCTCGTGCCAGTCGTCATGCTTGGCGTGCCATGCGCGCACATCGGCAATCAGCTTGGCGATAAGGCACGCGTTGGGGATCATGGCGAGGCCGGTGTCAAGCAAGGCCTGGAGGTCACGCTCGACGAAGGCTTGTGCCTCCATGGAGGCTATCACCTGCGCTGCGTGGACAGCCTCGCCATCGTGGCTCACCCGCGCGGCGCGCCGCGCCAACTCGGCGGCCAGGCGGGGCTGACCTGGCGCGATCATGCCCCAGCCATCGATGAATATCTGAGCCCCGATCTGTTCGGCCACAACCTGGCCATTGAGAGCCATGGAGCCGCTCTGCGGCGCGGGCACGCCAGCCTTGAGCCTGAGGTAGGCCGTGTGCTCTGTTGATTGGCCCATGCCGCCCCACCACAGAACCGTTTTGCCCTCGATCAGGTAGTTCAGCCATGTCTGGCCGATCTGCGCGCAGGAGAGATCACGTGGCATGCCATAGTCAGGCATGGCTCGCAAGAAGGTAAGGGTGCCAGCGATGTCGTCGTCAAGTGCCACGAGGGGGGCTTTGAGTTGCTCGTGAACATAATAGCGGATCGGGCCTAGCTGATCCATGATGCGCTCGTGGGTCCAGCCCTCGAAGGGCTTGCCGGCATAGACGCCGATGATCTTGCCGAGAACGCCGGCATAGACACGCTCGACATAGTCATTGGGGATCGTCACCGGGTAACCCTCCTTGGCCTGTGGAAAAGTTATCCACAGCTGGATGTGGAAACACGATCTTTGCTGATCCTTGTTGCTGCGGTTCCATTCTACACAATAGGCCGTTGACGGGCAACGCTGAGAAGTGTCAATGTAGACTTGGAGGATGGGAGTCCATTAGATCCAGTTTAATATGGTGTTTTATGTTTTCGTGTGCCGGGTACATCTCGGAGCTTGTGGGGCCTGTGAATGATTTGGAGGTGATAATTTCGCCTGCCCAGTCCACTGCTAGAGATCCGGTACCTATCCAGAGGTTGGGGAAACTTATCCACAGACTTGTGGATGAGTCGCTTCATGGTCGGTTTGGTGCTCCGGTCGCTGTCACATACAATGTGGCTTGTGTATCAAGATAGGAAGGCAAGACATGACGGACGAACAGGTCGGCGGAGATCCGGGCACCAAGCGACGAGGTATCGTGGTCCCTGTGTATGTCATCGTGATCGTGGTTCTAATACTCGTGGCGCAGTTGGCGGCTCTGGTATGGCCGCGCGAGCCAGCCAAGGTGGCTGAGGGCCAGCCGACGGTTGACGTGTTCAGCCGTCCGACGCGGACGCCTACGGCAACCGTTACACCGGTGCCGCCGACGGACACGCCACTACCTACCGCAACTAACACGGCGACGCCGTTGCCGCCAACCGCGACGCCCACCGCGACGCCTATCCCGCCGACGGCCACGCCGGAGCCCACAGACACGCCAGTTCCGCCCACGCCGGCTCCCACGCGACCTCCGGCCACGCCGGTCCCGCCCACGGCTACGCCAGTGCCAGTCTCGTTTCTGGATCGCATCGATCTGGATAACGGCGAGTGGGGTACGGGATGGGCTGTAGTGAACTATGAGCCTGGCGATGAGGGCGCCCCACAGCCGCCTACAGTGATCGGCGACGATGGCAACCGCTACAAGATGGAGCTCGGGTTCCTTTCCTCGCCTGAGGCGCTGGCCGAGATCAACCGCTTCTGGGGATACGGCGGGCGTGGCAGCGCGAGCTGGAACCTGATTCTCTTGGTGCGCCGCAACGTCGGATGGATCTCGTGCACTGACGAGGCCAACGTCTGCTACGAGAGCCAGACCAACGCCGGCCAGGCCGTGCTCACGGTGCAGCTACACTTTAAGGAGCGCGTGCTCAAGTCGCTGCTGCGGAGCTACTTGTCGGGGGGCTTGATGGGGGCGGCTAGCAACGAGTACTACTGGGAGATCCAGAACGCCGTCTATAACCCCATCTGCGGGGCGGTTCCTGAAAAGGCCACTATCGCCATACGCTTCACCCGATACTGAACCAACATCGCTCGACCGGAAACGCCCTGGCCAAGGGATTGGCCAGGGCGTCGCTTGTGTGGCCGCTAGTCGCGCTCAGGACATCTGAAGGCTCAACTTGCGGAAATGGTACCCATAGATGGCCAGGGTTACAGCCTCGGCAAAGAGCCTTGGTTTGCGCATCAACGTCCACAGAAGCAGTTTCCAATACTCAAAGCGTTCCGCCCCGATGACACCTAGCACCCAGATCGAACGGAAGAACGCAGCGATATGGCTCCATTCGATCTTGGGCCGGACAATCGTCGGTTTTTTGTACTCGCGGAGGAAGGTACGCACGCGCTCATAGTACATTTTCGGCGAGTAGATCTGTTGCATGAGGTTACGGTAGCTACGTCGGAGCACCTCTGCATCCATCTTGGGCAAAAAGTTGAGCGAGGCCGCCGTGTTGTTGCCAGAGGACTCGGCAAGAAGACGTCCTTCCTTGGCCATGCGTGTGTGAAGCTTGCTGGCTGGTAGCACCTGAAGCAGACCAACCATCGCCGTCACGATGCCAGAGCGTTGGATGAAGTCGATCTGGCGCTGGAAGATGCTGGGCGTGTCGCTGTCGAATCCCACGATGAACCCGCCCTGCACCTGGAGCCCAGCTCGCTGCAGCGTCTTGACGCTGGCTACCAGGTCGCGCCCTTGGTTCTGAAACTTGTTGCATTCCTTGAGCGCGTCCTCGTTGGGGGTTTCGATGCCGACGAACACGGTGTCAAACCCAGCCTGGACCATCATTTCCATCAGTTCGGGATCATCGGCCAGGTTGATAGATGCTTCCGTGTGGAACCGGAAGCCCTGCTTGCCCACACGCCAGGCTGCGAGAGCGGGTAGGATCTCTTGCTTCAGCTTGCGCTTGTTCCCGATAAAGTTATCGTCCACGAAAAAGACCCCGCCGCGCCATCCCGCGTCATACAGCCCGTCCAACTCGGTGATGATCTGCTCCGCCGACTTTGTGCGGGGGCGGTGGCCGAACAAGGCGGTGATGTCGCAAAACTCGCAATCATAGGGGCAGCCGCGCGAGTATTGCACGGACATGTCAGAGTAGTGTTTCAGGTTGAGCAGGTCCCATCGAGGGGGAGGCGTCTCGGAGAGATCGGGGAAGCGATCCGCTTGATAGATGTGTTTGGCGGTTCCCGCTCTGAGGTCCTCTACGAATGGCTTGATGGTTACTTCACCCTCGCCAAGGACCAAGTGATCGACGGTGGGGAACTCTTCGGGTAGCTCGGTGAAGAGCGGTCCGCCGGCGACGGTGCGCAACCCAAGGCTTTGGCAGAGCTCGATCACTTGCTCGGTAGACTCGCGCTGCACCATCATGGCGCTGATAAAAGCGCAATCGGCCCACTCGAGATCACGGCGTTTGAGGCTGGTGACATTCATGTCCACCAACCGAAGACTCCAATCTTTCGGCAGCATCGATGCGACAGTGATCAATCCGAGAGGCGGAAGGCTCGCACGTTTGCGGATGAAACGCAACGCGTGACGAAAGCTCCAGAACGTGTCGGGGAAGCTCGGATAGATGAGCAGAACGTGCATAACATCTCCTTGTAAAAGGTACGCCTTACATATTATAACACATCATCGCCAAGATCGTTGTGTGAAGCTTCTAGTGTTCGCTTTGACGCCGAGCCGATCATGCCTAGAATTGCAACACTTGGCAAAGCATTAGTCAAGGTGTGCATTGTGGATTCTGAGTTCTAAAGGCTGGTCCGTGAAGCATCTCGTACGAGCGCTCAGGTTTCTCAAGCCGTATCTGTGGTTCAGTCTCGGCTCACTGGTGTCCTTGCTGATAGCTACCGCTGCCATGCTGTTCCTGCCGCGGCTGTCGCAGTTCGTGATCGATCAAGGCATTGCGCAGAACGATCTCTCTCGGGTCTTCTATCTCAGTGCGCTCATGGTGGGGCTGGCTTTGGCGCGGGCAGTCTTCCAGTTTGCACAAGGGGCACTAGCGGTTCGCAGCGCCCAGGGCGTGGCCTATGATCTGCGCAACCAGCTCTACAGTCGCATTCAGTCACTCTCGTTCAGCTACCACGATCGTGCCCAGACGGGTCAGCTCCTAACACGGGCAACTTCTGACGTCGACCGTGTGCAGATGTTTATTGGGCGCGGTGCGGTGATGTTCCTCTCAGCAGTATTCATGCTTGCTGGCGCGCTGACGCTGCTTATCCAGACCAACTGGCGTTTGGCTTTCCTGATACTGTTCGTCGTGCCGGTCACCTTTGCTCTGTTTGGCGTGTTCGCGCGGCTGGCGACCCCGCTCTTTAAAGAGGTGCAGCAAAGGCTCTCGGCTCTGAATGTGGTCCTCCAGGAGAACCTAGCTGGCGTGCGGGTGGTCAAGGCGTTTGCTCGCGAGCCCTACGAAGCCGAACGGTTCGCACGTGCCAACCGCGATCTGTATGACATCAGCATCCGTGTGAACAATATAATGTCGTTGGCTTTCCCCACGGTCTTCTCGATCTCGAACATCGCAACGCTGGTCATCTACTGGGTAGGCGGCGCACAGGTGATTGCGGGGACCCTCACGACGGGCGAACTGGTGGCTTTTTCCGGATATGTGATGATGGCCTTCTTCCCAGTGCTGATGATGGGCATGATCATCTCCATGCTATCGCAGGCAGGGGCCTCGGCTGAGCGCATCTTTGAGATCCTTGATGCCGACATTGAGGTCCGAGAAAAGCCGGATGCCATCCGATTGCCCATACTCGAGGGGAGGGTGGTCTTCGAAAATGTCAGTTTCCGCTACTATGGCGCTGGCGATCCCGTGTTGGACGGGATCTCCTTTGTGGCTGAACCAGGGCAGACCATTGCTTTGCTGGGAGCCAGTGGCTCTGGCAAGTCTAGCGTCATCAACTTGATCCCGCGATTCTACGATGTGTGCGAGGGGCGTGTCACGGTGGATGGGTATGATGTCCGCGATGTGACCCTCGAATCGCTACGGTCTCAGATTGGCATCGTGCTCCAAGAGACCAACCTCTTTGAGGGCAGTATCCGCGATAATATCGCATTTGGCCGGCCAGATGCGTCCGATGAAGAGGTAGCACGTGCAGCCGAGGCAGCCGAGGCGGCCGACTTTATTCAGAGCTTTGCTGATGGCTATGAGACGCGCGTGGGCGAGCGAGGGGTGACACTCTCCGGAGGGCAGAAACAGCGCATCGCTATCGCCCGCGCGTTGCTCATGGATCCGCGCATACTGATCCTCGACGATGCTACCTCGAGCGTCGATCTGGCTACCGAGCTGCGTATCCAAAGGGCTCTGGATCGCCTCATGGAGGGCCGCACGAGCTTTGTTATCGCCCAGCGGGTTGCGACGGTGCTCAATGCCGACCTCATTATCGTGTTGGACCGCGGCCGCATCGTCGCCAAGGGTACGCACGAGCAGCTCCTACGCGAGAGCGAGATCTATGCCGAGATCTACAGTTCGCAGTTGGATCCCGATCGTGTGCTGCTGGATGCTCGGGGCGGGGAGGTGTCTGCATGAGCCACAGGATGCCGTCTCCAGATGCTGCCCCCGCCAAGAACGCCAGTCGAACGCTGAAGCAGGTGTGGGGTTACTTTGCCGATTTTCGGTGGCGACTGGCTCTCTTTGCCGTACTGCTTGTGATCGGCGTGCTGGCAGATGTCACAGGGCCGTACCTTATCGGTGTGGCCGTCGATCAGTTCATCGATCCGAGTGGAGCGGCACAGCCAGGATGGCTTGCGGCGGTCGTGCCGGCTTCCGCCCCGCGGGAACGCGGATTGCTGGTGGTCATGCTGGCCCTGGCTAGCACCTATGCGCTGACGTGGGGCATGAGCGTGGCGCAGTTCCGGTTGATCGTCCGCATCTCACAGGCGATGCTGTTGCGCCTGCGTACGGACATCTTTGATCAGATCCAGCGTCTATCTCTCAGCTTCTTTGACCAGCATGAGGCCGGCGATCTCATGAGCCGCCTGGTTAACGATACGCAGGTCATCAATGACATGTTTGGTCCTGGCCTCGTGCGGCTCTTGCGGATGCTTCTGGGTCTGGTGGGCATCATTATCTCCATGGTCAGCCTCAACTGGCGGCTCGCCTTGGCGTCCTACACTGTGCTGCCGCTCGTGGTCATCGTCACCTGGCAGTTCATGCGTCGATCAAGGCAGGCATTCCGTCAGACCCGCAGAACTATCGGCGATGTGAGTGCCGAGCTGCAGGAGAACATCTCAGGCGTGCGAGAGGTGCAGGCCTTCAGTCGCGAGAGTGCGACTTTTGAAGAGTTTCGCGCCATCAACGAGCGGAACCGTTCAGCGAACGTGGCCGCGGAAACGCTGGCTTCCTTCTTTGTGCCTTTGCTCGACGTCCTAAGCACGCTGGCCATGGCGGTGGTGATCGGCTATGGCGGGTTTCTCGTCTTACGCACCGATCCGCCTCTGGTGACGGTCGGCGTGATCGTAGCCTTTACAACCTACGTGAATCGCTTCTACCAGCCGATTCGCGATATGGCGAACCTCTTTGCCCAGTTCCAGGCAGCGGTCGCGGGTGCCGAGCGTATCTTTGATTTGCTGGATACCCCTGTAGACATCGTAGAACGCCAAGATGCCGAGGCCCTTGATGTCGTACAGGGGCATATCCAATATGAGAACGTTAGCTTCCGATACACTGACGATGAGCTTGTGCTTGATGATGTCTCCTTCACTGTCGAGCCGGGGCAGATGGTGGCCTTTGTCGGCCCTACGGGCGCTGGCAAGACCACAATCGCGAACCTTCTCCCTCGGCTGTACGACGTGCAGGGCGGGCGTGTGCTTCTGGACGGTCATGACGTGCGTGACGTGCGGCTTAGGGACTTGCGCGAGCAGATCGGCATCGTGCCGCAGGATACGTTTCTGTTCAGCGGTACTGTGCAGGACAACATCCGCTATGGACGACTGGACGCCACCGACGAGGAGGTGATCCAGGCCGCCAAGATAGCCAACGCTCACGTCTTCATCGAGCGGATGCCGGAGGGCTATCAGACGGAGGTGGGGGAGCGAGGGAGCATGCTAAGCCACGGGAATCGGCAGCTTCTGGCGATTGCCCGGGTGGTGCTCAAGGATCCTCGCGTACTCGTCCTGGATGAGGCCACAAGCTCGGTCGATACCCGTACGGAGCGTCTGATCCAGGCGGCGCTCGCGGATCTGCTGAAGGGGCGAACGAGCTTGGTCATCGCGCATCGCCTATCCACGATCCGGAGCGCTGACCTGATCCTTGTGATCAAGGGCGGCCGCATCGTCGAGCGTGGCACACACACAGAGCTCATGGCTATGCAGGGCGTGTACCATGAGCTCTACATGAGCCAGTTCCGACGCGAGATGGTAGTGGACGGAGAGTCGATGCCCGCCTAGCTAGATGCCAGCGTCGCTCAACGCAGCCAATCGGCAGATTGAAGGCCGGCGCGCTCAAGCCAATCGAGATACTGGTCTAGGTCAAAAGGTGGGTTGCCTGCCAGGTAGTGGCTTCTGCCCTCCCTTTCGTCGTAGGTCCACCTCAATGCGTAAAAGTGATGCGCGCCATGCGAGTAGGGCAGAGTTCCCAGCTTGGTAACTGCATCGGGGACGGCGTTGGCTGCTCCTTCTACCAACACCTCATCCTCGTCCACATCGCGTATCTCGAAGCGTAGCTCCGCAGGGTGCCGCGTGTGGTTGCAGACCACGATCTCCTGGTACCAAGCGGACGGCTCGCGCAGAGCAACCAGCAAGGGTTGCTGCGCCCGCTTGACAAAGCTGTAGGCCAGCTTTTTGGTGCCATAGTAGTCCACGATGGCATCCGAGAACTGGGGCCAGCCGTCGAGCAGATTCCACCACAGGATGCCCGTGCGACGCCACTTGTGAGTGCGGAAGAGCTCGATAAAGAATTTAAGCGCCTCTGCCTGGGATATCTGGCTGGCGGCCACGAACCGCTCTAGGTCATTCGGCACATGGCCGAACAGCTCGCGCACTTGGTTGGCCATGAGCTCCACCCGGTAGTCGTATATGCCCATACCGGGAATGGGGGAACTGGCGTGCAGAAGCCACTCCTCGTTGTCTTGGTAGGGCCAGACCTTGCCTGGTGAGAGGAAACGACGCATGGACGCAGGGGCGGGGCAGCCATGGTAGCCGATCTCGCTGGCAAAATGACACAGCGATTCGGTGTAGTAACGGCTCTTGAAATAGTCGCGCGGGCCCCAAAGGTGGTTCTCAGGCAGATATCGCTGACCCTTCGCCTGTGCTACGGGGTCCACATAAGGTGAGCTCGGCAGATAGGGACGCAAGGGATCCTCGGCACGCAAGACACTGGGGAGTACCTCCCGCGTCAACACGTTCTCGTTGGGATCAAGCGAGCGGTCGGCCCAAGTGTGGGCCTGATCGCACTCGTTGTCGCCTGCCCACAGGACCAGGCTTGGGTGATGCCGCAAGCGCTGCACGATTGCCTGGGCCTCGTACGCTAGACGCTGCTGAAACTTGGCGTCTTGGGGATAGACGGCGCAAGCCATGGAAAAGTCTTGCCACACCATGATGCCCATCTCGTCGCAGGTATCGTAGAACAAGTCGTCCTCGTACACGTTGCCGCCCCAGCACCGTAGCATGTTGCAGCCCAGGTCGTCGGCCATGGCCAGCGCCATGGGGATGCGATCGTGATCCCGGCTGTGGTAGGCGTCCAGCGGCACCCAGTTGCTGCCCATGATGAACACGCGCTCGCCGTTTACCCAGAAGCAAAAAGCGCCGTTGCCTTCCTCATCCGTGACGCTAGTGCGCTCTAGACGTACGGTGCGGATGCCGGTTCGGAAGCACAGCGTGTCGATGGGCGCCCCGTTCTTGAGCAGTGTGACGGTGCAGTCGTAAAGGTTCTGTGGCCCGCGACCCTTGGGCCACCAGAGGCGTGGTGACGGGACATGCACCCGAGCCCAGCCAGCCTCAAAGAGCAGTGGCTCTTCCCTCTCGAACGAAGCGCCATCGCACTCGGCATGGAGCCGGACAGCGTAGGCGTCTCCAGGCGACGGCTGGATGTGGGCACGGTAATGCAGCCTGAGGTCGGCTTTGCCGCCCCCCGGGGATATGCTGATGGTTTCCAGGTGCGCAGTCTCGATGTGCTCGGGAGGGCGGAAACGTAACGTGACTGGGCGCCAGATCCCTGCGGAGAGCGCTCGGGGCATAATGTCCCAACCGTACATGTGGGGAGCCTTGCGAACATACAGGCTGTCTACGTTGCAACGTCCGGCAAAAACCCCCGGGGGGTAGCGATAGCGTCGTGCCTCCTCTACCGCAGGGCGGATGTGGACGAGCAGTTCGTTCTCATCGGCCAACGCGTTGTTCACGTCAAAGGTCTGGGGAACTAGCATGTTGTCACCAGAGCCCACGAGCTCGCCGTTCAGGTAGATGTCGGCGTAGCAATCGAGCCCCTCGAAGGCAAGCTCTGCGCGCCCGTTGGGTCGTTCAGGTAGGTTGAAGCGCCGGACGTACCATGTATGGGCCCCTTCCAGATGACGCAATTCTGCCATGTTCATGCCGACAAAGGGATCCTCGATCAGCCCGGCGGCCTGGAGATCAAGCTCTAGGTTGCCGGGCACGCGGCATGGCCGCAGCCGGAGGCCGGCGTCAGTCAGGGAAGCGGCGTCGGTTGCTTCTGGCGGCGGGTTCTCGGTCCAGGCAAACTCCCATCGTCCGGTGAGGTCCACGGATGGCCAGGATAGCTTCAGCGTCATGGTACGATGCTCCTCGCCGGGTCAGGGCTGTGTTTGATTATCCAGGATCAGGAGCCAGTCTTGCATGGGGCCTGGAAGGGGGACCCGCCAGCGCCCTTGCTTATCGGCGGTGATGGCGCCCAATGGCTTGACGTCGCCCGTCTTGGGATCCACAAAGCTGGCCTTGTACCCGGCCTCCGGCTCGATGTCCACCACATAGGTTGGTGGCGACCACGGGGCGAGGTAGCGCGGGAAATAGATGATGCGTAGCTCTCCGGGGATGCCGGCGCAATAGGGGTTGCGATAGTCGCTCTCGTCGGCCGCGGGATCGACCCACTCTTGATGAGGCTCCAGCCGCCACCATGGGTAACGCTCTAGGATGGTGCGTCCGACGCCCACCTGTGTTGACCCGGGAAGCTGCGCTGCTTCGGACCAGGGCGTATCTCCCCACGAGGCGCCATGAGGCGACAGGCCATAGGGCTCTTCCTCCCCGTTGAGCTGCCAGATGCCGTTGGCGCCATACGTGTAGCCGCCTGCGCCGGAGAGCATGCACGTCCAGAACATGGTGCGTTGCACCTCTTGGCGGCTGCCCTCGAGAATGCCTTCGTAGCAGACTTCGCCCTCCACCACCGGCATATGCGGCACGCGCGCTACCTCTTGCTGCACCGTACGGGTGGTGTTCGGCAGCGAATCTATGCCCCCGTGGCCGGTCTGGAGCATGTCAAAGTCGAGGACGCTGTCGTCGACGACCTGATTGCGGGCACAATCCGTTGGGTGGATGGTAATGGGCCGGCCATAGGGGTCGATTTCCCGAACGTATTGGCCCACCTCCGTCCAGGCTTCTTGCTGGCGTCGGCGATCGCCCTCCTTGTCCTCTGATAGGTAGTAGGGCATGGCGCCCTCGCCCGCTAGACACCAGATCACCGGATAGGCCCCCCACCGAGCAACCAGGTAGCGCCAATGCTGCTTGATCTTGTCGATGCCGAGCCAGGGCAGATGGTATCCCCAGCATCCCACGATGCAGGGAACCAGCCCCTGCTGCACCAGCCACTGGATGCGCAGATCGGCCATGTCAAAGTATGCTGGCCGGATAGCCGCATACTCGGGCTCCCAAGGGTGGCCCGCCTCGTTAAAGCCGCGTTCATCGTAGGCTGGCATATCAGGATAGAGCCCAGCCACGATCTGGATCACCGAGAACCCCTTACGCACGCGATCCTCTGTCAGGCGTTGGAACTCTTCGGGCCAGCGGAGGCGTCGAGTGAAGCCCATCCACCAGGTATCGCCCAACCAGAAGAACGGCGTGCCATCCTGATGGCAGAAATGACGACGATCAGAGCTGACCTGAATGGGGCCGTGAACCTTCAGCGGATCGTTGCCCTCGTAGGGAGCTACCTCCAGGACATCCGAGACGTCATGAAGATCGGCATTGGCGGTGTCGGAGCAGACGGTACGCAACTCATACCGTCCCGGGAGCTCTGGCGCATAGCGGACACGCCAAACCCCATCGCCAGCCCAATAAGTGGGTACGATCTGCTCTTCACCGTCGGGCTTGATTACGATGACATCCAGCGAGACCTCATCAAAAGGGCTAACATAAGCCTTGCCCGTACGGTAGAACCACTCGCTGACACAACGTACCGTACCGAATCGAATAGTCACCGTCTTCCTCCTAGTATGCTAAGCTCGGATACTGCTTCTCAGGGGGCCAAGACGCGCAGAGCGTACGATCTTGGCCCCCATCGAGCTACAGGACGACGCAACCGGCCCCGAGCACTTGGCGGGGCGGCTCCTCACAGACCATCTTGAACACGGCCACGCCCGCCACCAGGTCCGGGCTGGTCTGGGGGAGACCGTGCATCACCAGCCGGTCGGCGCTCTGCTCGAAGGCGATCTCATCACCGGTGGTAAGGAGGGTGATCTCACGTACCGGCATCTGGAGGCCGCCAATGGCCAGCTCGGAGCCAGGCCAGCGGTTACACCAGTAGTATGCCGTGTTCCCCTTCAAGCTCCAGCCGCCGGTGGGCATCCATTCCATGCGGCCGTCCGCGCGATTAACATCGCCGTACATGGCCTCGCCGTGGGCATCTACCCATTGTCCGACTGACTGCAGCCGCTCGATAGCCTCTGGTGGCACTGAGCCATCGGGTGCCGGCCCTATATTGAGCAGCAGGTTGCCGCCCCCTGCCGTGGCGCGGTTCAGCAAGCCGATGACCTCTCGTACGGACCGCCAGTCGATGGCTGACGGCATATAGCCCCAGGAGCCGTTGAATGTCATGCAGGCTTCCCACGCGCGCCCTTCCTCGGCGGCGGTGATGTGCTCCTCGGGTGTGCCAAAGTCCTCGTCGAGCTTGGAGCGGTTATTGATGATGATGTTGGGCTGGAGCTCTCGGACCATCTGGTTCATCTTGACGCTCTCCCACCGCTCTGGGCTCTCGAGGGGCCAGGAGACGTCGTACCACAGAATGTCCAGTTTGCCATAGTTGCTGCAGAGCTCACGCACGCATCCCTGCGTAAAGTCGAGGAAGCGCCGACGCGCCGCCTCGTCGGTGGCGCAACGCGCGCCGTCGGGATGGTGCCAATCCATGAGCGAATAGTAGAACCCGACCTTGAGCCCAAACTCGTGGCACGCGTCCACATACTCGGCTACTAGGTCGCGGCCAGGGCCATGCTTCACGGCGTTATAGTCGGTCTGCGCTGTATCCCACAGGCAAAAACCCTCGTGGTGTTTCGTTGTCATGACCATGTATTTCATGCCCGCCTGCCTGGCGAGCTTGGCCCAAGCACGCGCCGCTCCAGGCTGAGGTTTCCAGGAGTCAGCCAGCTTCTCGTACTCGGTAACGGGGATACGCTCTCGGTTCATGACCCACTCGTGGCGTCCCAACTGGGCGTACAGGCCCCAGTGTATGAACATGCCAAAGCGGGCTTGATGCCACCAACGCATACGCTCCGCACGCGTGGCAGCGGTCTGCTGTAGATACGTCTGTTTGTCCATTTGGAAACTCCTTCTGTTGATGCTGGATCGCGTCGCTTGTTCGCAAGCCCTAGGTACGGAATACGATGCCAAGATCGTGTGCCACTCGCCTGATATGGTCAGCAGCTGCGCGATACTGGGCTGGCTCTGCCAAGTGCTCGAGCATCAGTGGGACGTCGGGATCGCAGGCATCGAGACGGGTGAGGTAGGTGGCATAGTCCAGGGCTCCCTCACCAGGGGTGACCTCGTCTAGATGGACGGTGAGTTTTCCGGAGAGGCGGATGTCCTTGGCGTGGCAACTACGGATGTGGTCACCAAGCAAGTCGAAGCAGCGCTCGATCAGTTTGCCGTTCTGAAAGTAACGTGAGGGGCTGTTCACCAGGTTCACCGGGTCTAGATGTACGGCGAACTGCGGTCGGTCGATAGCCTCGATGAGTGCTTGATAGGACTCGGGGGAATCAGGGAAAGCCCAGGGCATTGTCTCGAGTGCATAAGTGGTCTCGGTGGGGCCGACGGCGTCGATGATCTCCTGGACCGTCTCGACGATGCGGTCGAATGTCGCCTCCGTCAGGTTGTCCGGATGGGGGCCATCCCACTGGGACGAGCACGAGCCGGCGATGTTCACGCAGCAGCGGGCGCCGGCTCGTTCGGCAAGCTCAAGCTGCCGCTTGCAGTGGTCGATGGCTTGCCGTGCGAGCTCGGCGTTCGGGCTGAGCGGATTGCTCCAGGCGCCTACCTCTGCGATGACAATGCCGTGCGCCTCTGCGGCCTCGCGGTAGGCGCGGATCTCACCATCCGACGCATTGGGGGATGTGGGCCAATAGGCGGCCGCGTACCCCTCGCGTTGCAGTGCTGCGAGCCAGGATTGCGGCGTGTCCTCAGCGGGCCAGACAGGTCCTCCTAGGCGCATGGTTCCTCCCTGCGGTGATGTTGCCTGGCGGCATTGTCCCACGAGGGGGTGCCTTGTCAAGCGCGTGCGTCTTGACTCTCCATTCGCAGACGGCTAGAATGTCTCTTGTTGCAAGCGGATGCAACAAGAGACGCTATATGCGAGGGGGTGAGAGCGACCATGTGCATGGTGGATGCATATCTGAATGGCGAAAAGCTGATCGAGAATGTGACCTGGGTAGAGCCAACGGACGAGGGCGTGCTGGTCCGGAGCTACTTTGAACCGTCTCGTACCATTAAGGCTCGCATCCAGGCGATTGATCTGACCACGAACCGCGTGCTGCTACTCTCGGGAGATCCCGCTTCGTCGCGTGAGCGCCTGGCATGAGCGATCTGGAAAAACTCGCGACGCTCATCCCGCACTGGCGCGAGCACAACCGCGCCCATGCCGAGGAATTCACTACCTGGGCCACGCGTGCGCGCACCGCGGGCATGCCCCAGGTCGCAGAGCTTGTGGAGCGGGCCGCATCCGCGCTATCGGG
>CAZTMY010000002.1:22047-33438 GCA_964614895.1 uncultured Anaerolineales bacterium | reverse complement strand
ATCTGCTAGTTCTTGATAGCGGCGACTTGGCGATTCGCGACAAGATCGAATTGTCGAACGCGCCCCGCGCCGTGCTGGCGGATGCGGCCTCGGAGCGTATCTACGTGGCCATCGCTGGGGAGCACAGAATCGAGGTCCTCTCCAGGGATGCGCTAGAGCCGCTTGGAACGATTCCCGTGGGGCGCCAGCCGGTTGCGCTTGCCTTGACGGACGGGACGCTGTATGTGGCTTGCGCCGAGTCTGACCAGATGGTGCGCATTAGCGCCGCCAACGGCGAGAAGCTAGGCGTCGTTCCCTTGGCGGCGCGCATTCCGGGGCTGGCAGTAACCGAGGCCGGGGTCGTCGCGGCCGTGAGCAGCACGGACGAGATTGTCTGGCTAGATCAAGAGGGCGTGATCGCTCGCTGGCGTACCCAGCCACATCCCATAGGAGTGACCTGGCTACCCGGGCGTAGGGAGATTGCCGCGCTCTCATCTGCCTCGGGGATGCTGGTCACGTATGGGTCGGACAGCGCGGAGGTCGCGCGGTACGCCGTGGGTTCTGACCCGAGGCTGCTCCATCACGACCGAGAGCATGGTCTCCTCTATGCGGGACGGATCGTGCTCGATCTCACTACCGGGGTGACTCACACAGTGGCGGTGACTTCTCCTATGGGATCGGTGGCTTGGCCGGAGCAAGTGGCGGTGGATGCGCGCCGCGACGTGACCTACTTTGTGGCCAGCAATGGTGTGCCGGGCTCGAATTATGGGCTCATCACGTATCGTGTAGGGCCGGGTGGGGCTACGCCAGGCGGCCCCGGGCGGCTGAGCATCGTGGACCTGGTGTATGATGCGGAGGCCGATCGCTTCTTCAGCACCTACCAGCGAATGGGCACTTATGGCCTTCAGGTCTGGGACCCAGCGACCGGCGCCGAGAGTCTGTGCTTGCCGCTCTCGCGACGGCCCACGGCTCTGGCGCTCAACCCCCTCACGCATCACCTCTGGGTTGCACTGGCGCAGGGCACGCCGATGAACCCGGCCACCGATGGGCTGCTACGGGCGTATGACACGCGCACCATGGGTCTTGTGGCCGAGCTACCGTTCTCAGGACCCGTGAGTGCCCTGGCCGTGGATGCAGCATCTGGTCATATCTACGCGGCTTGCGAGGCCGATCAGGCTGTGTGGTTCGTCCAGGACGTAGCGATGCCGGTGCCACCAGCGCCGACCCCGAGCCACACGCCGATACCGTGGCCCACCCTGACACCTACTCCATGAGGTGACGCGCGCCTCTAGCTGAGGAGGAGCAGGTTGAGCAGCGCAAAGCCTCCGACCCCCACGGCCATGGTTGCGACGACGCTGCGCGTTCGCCAGGCGATGAGGATGGCTGGGACTGCTGCCAGGAGATGGGCGTTGCGCCAGGGGAGGAGCCAGCGTCCCTCAGGCATGAGCAAGGTCTGCGCAAGGGTGGCGGCAAGCACGGCGCCCGGCACAAGACGAAGCCACTCCTCTACCCATGCTGGCAAGGAGAGCCTAGCCAATGTGGCAAAGGGCACATAGCGGAGGGCAAAGGTCGCGGCGGCGAGGCCCAGGATTACCCAGAGTGACGCATCTTCCACCACACACCCCCAGCGCTTGCCACTATGGTGGCGAGTAGAACGTTCCACGTACTGCCAACGAGCGGACGCAGCCCGATGGCCAGCGCAGCCGCAGTGAGACAGATTCCTAGCGTGCGCTTGTCTCGCACGAGTAAGAAGAGCAAGCAGATAAGCGATGCGGGCATCGCATAGGTGATGCCCCAGCCAGGGCTCAGGCCGCCGCCAACGAGTGCTCCAGCGATGCTGGACAGTTGCCACAAGATAAAGATAGTCAGGCCGGACCCCACAAAGAGCAGAGGATCGGCGCGTCCATCGGCTGTGGCCGCCATAGAGACCGCAAAGCTCTCGTCCGTGATAAGGTGGGCCAGCAACGGCTCTGCCAAACGAGGCACACGGGCTAGTCTGCGCGTGATGGCGGCGCTCATCAGCACCAGGCGTAGTTGCAGCAGCACTGTTGTCATGAGGATCGAGAGGGGCGCTGCACCTTGGGCCAGCATGCTGACGCCTACGAACTGCGCGGTGCCTGCAAAGACCGTCAGCGACATAAGGCTGACTCTACCAAGCGTCATGGTTTGCGCGGCGGTGGCGCCGTAGGCCAAGCCAAAGGGGAGCAGGCTGATGCCGATGGCGAGCGTCGCTCGCACGCCAGCCAGGATTCGGCCTGTGGGTGATCTCACGGCTTTGGCAACGAGCGGTTCAGCCTTTGGCATTGATGATCCCGTGGCGATGTGGTACGCCCGGCGGTATCCAGCTTTGGACCCCTGCAAAGGCCGATTCGCCGGTGAACCAGCCTGCCTGCGGTGGCTTTTCCGAACGAAAGAGATGCGTGCGGCAGGCGCAATCGGATGCTCCTATACCGTCAACCGGCTCCAAGTGCTCAGACGCGGTGAAGGCTTGCGCCCACGCACACTCGAAGCGCTCGTTCCCCTCGCGGTACCAGATCTCGACGATAGCCATGACCTCCAGCAGGTAGTCTATGTGCCAGTGACGGCGCTTGGAGGATGCGAGGTGACGCTCCAGCCGCTGCCAGAGACCTCCCAGCGCGCTGCCGACATAGAGATAGTAGCCGGCTGGCAGCCTCACCCGCCCCAGGGCACCTACTTGCACTTCGGCCATCCTGGGCAAGTGCATGACCAAGACATACGTACCAGGCAACCGAGTTCGCATGGGGTAGAGTCTAGCGGTGCGGCGCTCCCGCGGCAAACGATAGGTTCCGCTGAGTGACGTGTAGATGCCCCTTGGTTCGTCGTAGCGCTGGGATAGGGCTATAATAGCCTGTGTTTTTCGTTGAGCGACGACCAGGCGCTGATGGCACTCGAGGTGTTTCGAGTGAGACGAGGAGGAGTACCTATGGACGTACGCCCGTTCGATGCAGAACGCGACAGCAAAGCCGTCCACCGCATCTGGCGCGAGGTGGGCTGGCTCCAGGAAGACAAAACTGAGCAACAGGACTTGCTGCTGTCTTGCAGCCGGGCGACCGTGGTGGAGCACGAGGGCACCGCCGAGTGCTTGGTGCTATCGACCCCCGCCGAGATACGCTACGCAGAGACGGACCTCCCAGCGACTGCTGTGACTGGCGTCACTACAAGTCTAGTCGCTCGCAGGCTGGGCTATGCTGCCCGAGCTCTCGCCGAGCGTTTGATGGAGGATGCGCGCGACGGAGCAGCGGTAGCGGGGCTCGGAATCTTTGACCAGGGCTTCTACGATCGACTCGGCTTTGGCACAGGAAGCTATGAGCCCTACATCCTGTTTGACCCGGCGGATCTGCGGATCCCTGCCCCGTCTCGCTCGCCCAAGCGGGTCGAGGTCTCCGAGTGGCAGGCTATGCACGCGTCGCGGCTGGCCCGATGGCGAGGGCACGGTGCTTGGTCACTGTTGCCCGCTCAGGTTACCCACTCACAGGCGTTGGGAACGCGTAACGGCCTCGGATTGGGGTTCCACGATGGTCCTGACGGGCACCTGTCGCACTGGCTGTGGCTCAGTGCTAGCGATCGTGAGCATGGGCCCTACAATGTTCCGGCGTTGGTGTACCGTGATGGGCGGGAGCTGCTAGAGCTCCTTGGCGTGCTAAAGAGCCTTGGCGACCAGATCCATCGGGTTGACATGACGGAGCCGTTTTGCTTGCAGCTCCAGGATCTCATTGAGGAGCCATTCGCCAATCGGCGACGCACAAGCGGGGGCAAGATGGCCCAGGGCATGCACGCAGCGGCTTATTGGCAGGTGCGGATTCTCGACCTTGAAGCATGCGTGGCAGCGATGCATCTTCGCGGCGGTACAATGCGGCTCAACCTAACACTGCGTGACCCCATCGAACGCTATTTGAACGACGACACGGCGTGGCGCGGCATAGGCGGGGCGTACACACTGACCCTGGGCCAGGAGTCCTCCATCACCAGCGGGCACACACCAGGGCTGCCAGAGCTAGCGGCCTCGGTAGGGGCGTTTTCACGGATGTGGCTGGGAGTCCGGTCTGCCAGCAGCCTCGCCCTGACGGATGAGCTCGAGGGACCTTGCGAGTTGCTGGCGATGCTGGATGAGGCCCTCCGCCTGCCCATGCCGCGACTGGACTGGGGCTTCTGACGCTGCTTCGCAGCGACTCGAGGGAAGATGCGGTTGGCGGTCTCATTGAGCGCGCATCAGCGCGGCGTGATGAAAGGGGTCCATGCGTGCGACATCTCTACCGAGAGGATCGCCATCTCGAGTTCCTTGCTTGTTTCACTGGGCTTGCCAAGCCTATGAACCGATAGTTGCACAGATTATAGTGATGCTGTTAGGTACGACACGGTCCATGAAGACGGTTGGAGGAAGACCATGGCCTATAAGCTGATCGATATCGTCCGAAGCCGTGGCCGACGCATGGTGGTCCCACTAATGGGATTCCCTGGCATACAATTGAATGGCTCCACGCTCAAGCAGAATACGTTCAACTGGGGCACTCAGTTCTCGACGGTGTTTGCCCTGGAGCGACGCTTTCATCCCGACGCCGTGTTCTTTTTCATGGATCTCTCGGTGGAGGCAAGCGCGCTGGGCTTGCCGGTTCGCTTTCCGCTAGATGACTGGCCTACGGTCGAGCGCCATATGATCGAGCGGATCGAGGATCTGGCTCGGGTCACGAGCTCGGATGTGCTGACGGATGGCCGCGTGGCCGCCTACGTAGAGACCATGCACCTGATGGCGCGATACCTCGACACCATCAAGGGGGCCTATGTCACCGGCCCCTTCACCCTTGCGGGGTTGCTCATGGGAGCCAGCGAGGCGGCCATGGCGACGGTAACCGATCCAGAGCTGTTGACAGCCGTGTTGCACTTTGCATCGGGAGTGACCGCTCGGTACGCGCGAATGTTAGAGCGAGCCGGCGCTGACATCATCTGTATTCTAGAGCCGACGGCAAGCTTCCTTTCCCCCAAAAAGTTCGCCCAGTTCGCCTTGCCCTATATCGCAGAGATAATCGGAACGCTCAACACCATCCCGATGCTGCACATATGCGGTCGGGCGACACACCTGATCGAGGGGATGGTCGAGACGGGCGCTCACGGCCTAAGCTTGGGACCCCTAGTTGATTTCCCGCAAGCTGTGAAGCGAGTGCCCGAGGACGTGGTTCTCGTCGGCAACCTGGATCCCGTGCGCGTCATCAGAGACATGACGCCTAACGGGGTTTACAGAGCTACCCACGATCTGGTAGACTCTATGGCAGGGCATGTGAACTTTGTGGTTGCCAGCGGCTGTGACCTCCCCATGGACACCCCGTTGGAGAACATCCACGCCATGATCGATGCTGTTCGAGGGCGGGCTCTAGATAGTGACGAGGCGTGGCCAGCGGAGGCACACTGGCTAACGGAGGCTCCGGAAAGCTAGCGACGTCGGAGGGCAAACGGACCATGGTCCAGCGCTACGTTGTCAGTCGGGATGACGATGTGTACGAAGCCTGGCCCGACGTGGCCCGAGCGCAGGATGGACGTCTGGTATGTGTCTTTTCCGAGTGCGCCCATCATCTCGATCGCTCGTTCACCCGGTTGGTCACGGTAGAGAGTCTGAACGATGGGCGTACGTGGTCCCCAAAGCGTCACCTCACCGAGGCAACCCACGGTTTGCCGTATTGGAACTGCGCCCGCATTACCTCCTTGCGCGATGGTCGCCTGGCCGTCGTTGCGGACCTGATCCACGGTGACGAACGCGGGGATGAATCGCTGTTGGAGGTGTACCTCTGGACCAGCCCTGATGCTGGCATCACCTGGTACGGCCCGCGGCTGCTCCCTGTCCGCGGGATTGTTCCGGACCGATTGCTGGAGCTCCCCAACGGACGCTGGCTCTGCGCGGCGCACATGGCAGATCCCACGACGGGTTATCTGATACAGCGTGTGTGGCTCAGCGACGATCAGGGGGATTGCTGGCGCGGTCCCTTCACGGTGGCGGCGCAGCAAGGCTTGCACTTGTGTGAGGCATCCTTGGTTCCCATCGAGCACGGGACGTTGGTCGCCCTGCTGCGCGAGAACTCTGGCCGAGGATGGGATTGCTTCAAGGCGATCTCGCGAGACGGCGGTGAGCACTGGGACGGCCCCTACCACTTCCCGCTGCCCGGTTGCCATCGCCCTGTGGGTGGCTTGCTGCGTGAAGGGTTGGCGCTCATCACCTATCGTTTCCACCAGGGCGGCCGCTCCGTGTGGGGTGGCGGCGCCCAGAACGTCATGGCTGCGCTCACCGATGTGCCTTCCCTTTTGGCTACGGAACGGCAGCGAGCCACTACCCGCATTCTCCCCCTGGACTATGACCGGCACGCCCAGCCGGATCTTGGCTATACCGGCTGGGTTCAGCTCCCCGATGGCGCCATCTATGTAGTCAACTATATCATGGATGACGCCCCCAAGGGCCAGATCCGCGGGTATCGGTTGGATCTGACCGACTGGGGAGAGATCGGCCATCTGGCGGGAGCGCCGGATGCGTAGGAGTGCCGTCGGACATCTAGGCGAGGACATGGCGGTGGATTTGCTGCTATGTAAAGGCTATGAGGTGGTCGAGCGAAACTGGCGCGACCACACGGGCGAGATCGACATCGTCGCGCGCGACGAGGATTGCTGGGTATTTGTGGAGGTCAAAACGCGGCATGGCCACTGGCTGACGCTTCCGGAGGATGGCCTAACCGAGGAGAAGGCGCGTCGCCTGCAAAGGCTGGCGCTCAACTACCTGGCCGCTCACGATCTAGCCGACGCCACCTGGCGTATCGACCTAGTGGCTATCGAGCTAGACCAGCAGAATCGAGCCGTGCGCGTAGACCTGATTCCTTCGGCGGCTCTGCTGTGAAGGATCCTGATACCGCTACGCGGCTAGTCACCATTGTGGGGCCGACAGCCGTGGGCAAGACGGCACTGGCGTTGGAGATCGCCCGTTGCGTGCCCGCTGAGGTGGTCTCGGCCGACTCGCGGCAGATCTATCGTCACATGGACATCGGCACTGCCAAGGCCAGCCACGAGGAGCGCGCACGGCTGCCACACCACATGGTGGATGTGGTCGATCCCGATAAGACGCTGACGTTGGCTCAGTATCTTGAGGGGGCCAAGCGCGCCATCGCCGATATCGATGCTCATGGCAAGCTGCCTCTGCTCGTGGGTGGGACGGGTCTCTATGTGAGGGCTTTGCTCGAGGGATGGACAGTCCCGCGGGTTGTTCCCGATCCCGCCTTTCGTGCTCGAATGACAAAGCTCGCTGAGGAACAGGGCCCGGAGGTCTTGAGCAGGCGACTGGAGGCAGTGGATCCAGAGGCCGCTGAGCGGATCGATAGCCGTAATGTGCGGCGGGTCATTCGGGCGTTGGAAGTGTACCACGCGACGGGGCAACCTATCTCGGAGCTGCAACGCAAGCAACCACCCAACTATGATGTGTGGACCATCGGACTCACCTGCCCGCGAGAGCTACTTTATCAGCGAATCGATGCTAGGGTCGAGCGCATGATGGCCGAGGGGCTCTTGGATGAAGTGCGCTGGCTATTGGAGCACGGCTACGGCCGGGATCTGCCAGCCATGTCAGGCTTGGGCTATCAGCAGATCGCAGCGCATCTTGAGAGTGAAGTCTCGTTGGCCGACGCGATTGAGCAGATCAAGCGCGACACGCGCCGCTTTGTAAGGCAGCAATGCAACTGGTTCCGCTTGTCTGCCGAGTGGATCGACTGGTACGATGTGACGCGCGTAGACCGGCAAGCTCTTGCAAGCGCCGTTTGCGCCTTTGCTAGGACGGGAGAGCATGGCCCGCAAGCCAAAGGTTGAGCCTTACTCGTTGACCGCACCTCCGGCGCGCTCGCGGTGGGGGGCTAGCTCGCTATTCCTCCTGGCGGCACTAGTGCTGGTAGCGCTAGCGGCTCTGAGAAGGCTTGGCCCATCGCTAACGCAGGGGGCGGGCGAGCTGGCTGTGCATGCCGGGTCGGTATCCATTGGCGGTGGCGAGGGTGAGGCACGTCCCTTTGTGGAGAAGGGCGGCGTGGCGCGCGTCTCTTCGGGAGACGAAATCCACACGGGGGCCAATGCTAAAGCCGAGATGACCCTTAGCGGCGGGGATGTGCTGATGCTTGGCCCCTCCACCAAGCTGACGGTGCTGGAGATGACCAGGCGCGGCACGTCACGAGCGCTGTACGTGGGGCTGGCCTTGGTCGAGGGCGAGCTCATCGCAAGGGTTCGAGGCGGTGTGGTGGGCGGCACCGATCTACATCTAGATACTCCAGTAGCGACGATCGTCTCCCAGTCTGGCGTCTTGCGTTGCGTCTTGATCGATCGCGATACGGTGATGGTGGCCGTCTATGAGGGATCTGCCGCGGTCTCCATGGGACCGCAGGAGGTCACGCTTGGCGCCGGGCAGTTGCTGGAGGCGAGGCTGGGTGGTGAGTTGGTACCCGTGGACGTGGCGCTGCCCACCCTCTCGTGGTCCGATGGCAGCGTAGAGGCAGCGGTTGAGGCCATTCCTACCGTGACGCTCACCGAGCCTCAAAAGACCCGCTATGCGATCGCGACGCCGACGAGGCCCAGCGATGGCGAGAGTACCTACGTTGTCCAGCGTGGCGATACACTCTACAGCATCGCTCGCGCTCACGGCCTTGATTGGGCGACGCTCTGGGAGGCCAACAAGGATCAGCTTGCCAGCCCCTCACTGATCAAGGCGGGGCAGACGCTACGCATCCCCGCGCGCTAGTGCCAGGTGAGGTTGCGGGCAACCAGGGGTAGCGCTGCTATGCTCTCGCCCTTGTCGAGGGCACGATTGCCGGCCAAATCCCGGACCGCAAACCGCACCAGAGGGCCCGCGCCGTCGGGGGCGGTGAGCGTCAGCGGTTGTGTGAATCCCAGAGGCTCTGTCAGATCGAGTGGCTGCCAAGGTCCCCATGTCTCGCCGCCATCCGTGGATTCGGACCACAGTACGCTCTGGGTGTCGATCCCCGAGAGCGAATCCTGTACCACAGAGCTACGATCGCTGATGCTGAGCCAGATCGGCTTGGCCCGATCAAGCCCCACAGTCACCCGCTCGGTGGAGGCGTTGCCAGCCTCGTCCGTGAATCGGACATCCAAAGTATGGAGGCCGTCGGCGTTTGGTAGCACATCATAGATCCTGTCGGCAACGGGCTGGGGCGCAGTCCATAGGCTGACGCGATCCAGCGCCAGACCGCCGGTTCCCGTATAGTGCGCATAGAACTCGAGGCCATCGCTGACGTCCGGGTCGCAGCAAGTCGGGACTGCAGCTTGGTAGGGAAGATTCAGGATCACCTCGGTATACGACCCGTCCGCGGGCAGCATCCCCGGTGGCAGCATCCGCTGGGCATAGATCCGCTGCCCTTGGGCATCCTGCACCTTGAGGGTAGCTAACGCGTCATCGCCGATGGGCGAGGCCCGTCGCAGCCGGAAAAGCGCCTGATACCCGGCGTACGTCGGAATATCGCAGGTGTAAGGCCCGTACCAATCGCCGGCGGTGTGGGTCTGTGGTACGGCTTCCCAGGCCGACCCGTTCAGCGCTGCGGCATCGGTGACGACGGTGCCACTTCCCACAGTATGGTAGAGATCCTCGCCCTCCCAGACCCAACCATAACTGAACTGCACATAGCTGGCGTCGCCTATCTCGATCGCCAGGCTGCGTTGGTTCGTCCAGGTAGGGGCAATCACGCTCGCGCCCGCGGGGGGCGTGTTATCGACTTTTACAGTGCGGGTGACTGTCGTCTGTCCCGTAGATGTGAAGCTCGACACCTGAAGTGCCTTGGTAGTTTCCGTCTCTGTGTACGTCTGCCAATGCCACACAAAGGGCGCTTCGGTAGCCACGTGCCGAACGGTGTTATCCACCGCAAACACCACCTGGGTGATACCGGACGTGGCCTCGATTTCCATGGATACGATGCCGCCAACACGGGCGCCATCGGCGGGGAGCTTGCCCATCTTGGCGAGAGTCTGGCTGCGGATATCAGGCAGTTGGGCGATGACGTGGGCGCCCGGTGAGCTGGGGGGCTGGTAGGCATAGAGCTCGTTCAGGCCGGCGATGGCCGGAGGCGAGATGTTCTGGAACTCGCGCTCTTCCGTGGCAGGAATGCCTAGGTCGCGGCCAAGCTCTGCTAGCAGATCGGTCAGGCTTTGCAGCATGGCCGTAGTGGGCATCTCGGCGTCCATGTCCCCTAGTAGTGCTATCGCCACGCTATGATAGTCGTACTGCTGGGCGTGCTGGCCCACAGTGCCGATGCCGCCGTACCGACCTTCGTAGATTACCCCGTCCTCGTCGATCACATAATGCACGCCCAAATCGCCTAGCTCGCGGATCACCGCATCATAGTAGTAGAGCCCGCGGAGGCATCGACTGGTTGGGAGCTCGCCTGTAGGCGAGCCCGTGTGATGCAACACCAAGATGCGCGGCGTTCGATATAGGGGGACCACGCTGCGTAGGGCTTCATCTGCTCCCCATCCCTCTCGGGATACGATCCCCAGGGACGTCGAGGTTGCTGGCAGGCCCCCATCGTCAATCACCATCCCGACCAGCCGTACCTGTTCGAGCAGGGGATCGCGGTCGTCCATTCTCGTCAACGTAGCCCGAAACTGGGCCTCGGCGACGCTCCCGAACAGCAAATCAGACATGTGCAGTTTGGCGCGGGTTCCGTTGCTATCGGAGGGCGCGACGGTTCGCCAGGCGCTCCATGGATCGTCGACTGAAGCGCGCGTGCGCAGTTCAAGCGCGACCGGCTGGTAGGATGGATCCTGTGCTACCCAGGTCAGTGCCACAGCGTCGCAGGTCTCGGGCAGCGTGAGGGGTGTCGAGGTGTAGCTGCCGCTATCGCTGCCATCTGCCAAGGCCAGCGCTCCCTCGCCTATGGTGTCGCTGATGATGGTGCCGCTGCACGTGCCCAACGCCCAATCCGCCGCGGTCGATACAGTGACGCTGTGTGATCGTGCCATGGCGCTCAAGGCGGGCACTGGCGTTGGTGTCGCCTCACCAGGAGCGCTGGGGACCACCTCGGGACCCACATACGCGCCGCTGGCCGGAAGGCGGCTCACGTTGCCATAACCGTCATCAAAGTGATAGTAGTGGGTGTGTGACCCAGCCGGCAGGCGGATGACCAGCCGGTAGTGGTAGCCCGAATCGGGTGCGTTGGGGATCCGCTCCATGGCGTGGGCCCGGCCATCGATGATGACATTCGCCACGGCGGGCAAGACTAGCGATGGCCCATCGTAGGTAGCGGCGAAGACGAACTCGGTCAGCTCTGTGCCGTCGGCGGGCGAGATGTCGGTGGCTGTGATGGCATTGGGTGTGGGGCCTTGCACCGTGATGCCGGTGTAATAGTGTTGCAGAATCTCTACATAGCTCTTGCC
>CAZTMY010000002.1:0-21947 GCA_964614895.1 uncultured Anaerolineales bacterium | reverse complement strand
TAGAAGGCATGGATGATCGATCCGTCATAGAAGGCGGCCACGCCGTGCGTCGCCTCCACAGCGGCGTCCGTGGTATCGTAATGGGTGGGGCCCCAGAACTGGCAGCAGGTAGTCGTGCAGACGTCATAGCCCTCATCGTGGTGTTTGCTGTTGGTGGCGGCATAGCTACGGGCGGCGACGGCTTGGGCCTTGAGGGCCTCCATGGGCCACGAAGGGCTCATCTCGTACGGGACGACGCCCTTGAGATACTCGTCCATCTCCATGGTGACGATGGTGCCGTCCAGCATCTTGACGCGGATCGTGCTGGGGACCGTGGTCACCCCGGTCAGGCCCGTCTGCAATGTCTCAAGCGACTCGTCGGTAAAGGCATGTAGCAAACTGGGAGGACGACGCATCTTGGCGTCGATGACGGCTTCTTGCTCCGCGGAGGGGTAGCGAGGGATCATCTCAAAATCGAGCTGTGTGGCCTTGGCGGCCAGCGATCGCTGGAGCGTGTGGGTCATTCCAATGTAGCCGGTGGCCTCGGCGCGCACGTCGTGAATACCTGGTGGTAGGAGCAGCGCGTAGTGTCCTTGGGCATCCGCGTATGTGACCTGGCCAGCTACACGGACCGTCGCGCCGGCGATGGGCGTGCCTGTGGCCATGTTGGTCACCGTGCCATAGAAGCCACTACCCTGAGCGTGGGCCGTGCGAGGCGTCGACGAACCTAGCTGGGCGAGGAGGATCAGCGTGGCGAGGATAGTGCGGACGCGGTGATGTCTCATGCTCGCGACCTAGGCAGAACCAGCGAAAGAGGCCGCGTGGTGGGCGCGGCGGGTAGGCTCTGGCAGCTTGTAGCCTCCACCGCAGCGCAACACGAGGTCGATAGCTTTGTCCAGGGATACGCGATGGCCCGTTGAGACAAAGACGGGCTTGACCCGCGTACGCGTCCGCAGCACGGCGCCTATCACTTCATCATCCTCATAGAGGAGCGTGTGTTGGCCGCGCTCGGGGCCGGGGTCCTTATAGGTGCCGCACAAGCGTGACTTGGCACAGCCTACGGACGGATGATCGAGCAGGACGCCAATATGCGTGGCAAGGCCCATCCTACGCGGGTGCGCCCGGCCCTGCCCGTCGAACAGCAACACATCAGGCGTAATGGTGAGCTTGGCGAGGGCATCGAGGATGACGGGCCCCTCTCGGAACGTCAGGAGGCCTGGCACATAAGGAAAGGTCACCAGGCGCTCTGCACGTGCGATCTCGAGCGTGACCATCTCCGCTAGTCCAACGACAACGACGGCGGCGCGGGCGCGCTTGTCTCGGATACCTACGTCGATGCCAGCCACGGTCTCAGCGCCAGACAAGGATCCCTCGGTGGAGACGTGGGATGCCAGCGAAGCCTGGACTGCCATGGCTTCCTTGGGGGAACAGTCCCACGGGTGCGTGATCTTTGGTATAAGCATCAAGCCCCTTGGTTTGCATAATAGGCGGTCCTGCTCTGGAATCGTATCGGCAACCACATCATGCGACGGCTCTAGGTATCGATAACCGAGTTCTCGCCACCGAACGGGTTCGAGACGTAGCGATCGGCGTTCCAATCGTTCTGCCAATCGCTACCGTTCACGAGATAGCGGAACTGATAGGTCTTGCCCTCCTCGAGATCCATGCTGATTTCCCACTCGCCGTCTCTGGTATGGCGTAGCGGGTGTGACGTTCGGCTCCAATCGTTGAAATCCCCAACCAAGTGTACAGAGTCGGCCCAGATCGTTGATGGTAGCCGAAAGGTGACGCGTACCTTGGTCCCTTGCTTCTCTCGTAGGATCATCGTTGTACCCTAGTCTGTGTATCGAACGTTCCCCCACGGACGTAAACGAACGCGGGGGGGGGAAGAGCCCTCATCGCTTTCCAAAACATTATACCCGAGAGGGGAGAAAGGCGCCACTGAGAGTCTGGTGCATCTCGTACTGGCGCGATTTGACGCCCTACAGTGGCGCATGTAAAATGGCGGTATCGGTACGGAAGGAGGAGATCTCATGCCATTCGGCAAAGTGGGCGTCTGGGAGCTACTGGTCATCCTGTTGATCGTGGTTGCTATTTTTGGTGCGGGCAAGATCGCGAGCCTGGGTGGCGCTTTGGGCAAAGGTGTAAGCGATTTCCGCAAGGCAATGGGAAGCGAAGAGAAGGAACCCGACTCTGACTCTGAAACGGAGACCAAGAACGCCGACGAGGCGACGGCCAAGGCATCTGAGGCTCAAGAGAAGGACAGCGGCGAGGATGCCTAGAGGGCGTCCAGACTGGGGATGTTGAACCGTGCAGAGTCTGGGTCCGATGGAACTGGCGATCATCCTGCTGATCGCTGTGGTGTTCTTTGGTACGAGCAAACTGGCAGGGCTGGGTGGCTCTCTGGGCAAAGGCATCAAAGAGTTCAGGGAAGCCACGAAAGAGATTGATGAGGCCTCCAAGGATGTCAAGGAGGTCGTCGACGAGGTGTCCGAGGAAACCAAGTAGGGTTCCCTTGGGCCAGAAGAGAGGCTTCTGGTGTGTCGAGCGCGGCCCGGCGGTGCGACCTTTGAGGGTTGCCGCCGGGCTTGTGTTTTGCCAGATGTCTATCTGACCTAGCGGAAAAGGGGGCTTGATCGTGTTTGTGTTGTCGGGATTCGCGGACGAGATCGCGCCAGAGTTGGATGAGCAGCTCGACGTCCTCACATCGCTAGATATCAAGTATCTAGAACTGCGGGGCGTCTGGGGCCAGAACGTGCTCGAACTCTCTGACGCTCAGGTGGAACAGATCAAACAGGCGCTAGCGGATCGCGGCATGGGTGTATCGGCGATCGGGTCGCCCATAGGCAAGATCGGCATCGAGGAGCCCATGGCGCCGCACTTGGACAAGTTCCGGCGTGCTCTCGACGTGGCTGAGGCGTTTGGGACCCAATACATCCGCATGTTCTCTTTCTTTGTGCCCCAGGGGCGAGCCGATGCGTACCGCGACGAGGTCATGCGCCGACTATCGGCGTTGCTGGAAGAGGCCGATGGGCGGCCTGTGATCTTGCTGCACGAGAACGAGAGCCGCATCTATGGCGATATCCCGCGTCGTTGTCTCGATATCCTTAAGACGCTGGACTCTCCGCAGCTGCGAATGACCTTCGACCCGGCCAACTTTGTGATGAACGATGTGCGTCCGTATGATGATGCCTTTGAGATGCTAGCTGACCATATCGCCTACCTGCACATCAAGGACGGCATCATGGCGGAAAAGCGCGTCGTGCCTGCCGGTGAGGGCGACGGTCAGGTGAAGCAGATCCTGCAGGCGCTTCACGAGCGTGGGTTCAACGGCTTTGCATCTCTGGAGCCGCACTTGGCGCATGCGGGCGCCTTTGCTGGCTTCTCGGGGCCAGAGTTGTTTGGTGTGGCGGCCAAGGCCCTACGCAAGCTGCTCGAGGAGATCGAGGCGTAGCCAAGCGGTTGGCACAGAATAGGGGGAAGCGTGGGGGAATCAGTCATCGTCAAGGGAGTGATCCCAGTAGCTGGGATGGGCACGCGCTTGCTCCCAGCGACCAAGTCTCAGCCCAAAGAGATGCTGCCGGTCGGTAGGCGGCCCGTAGTGCAGTATGTGGTGGAAGAGCTGCAGGCCGCGGGCCTGAGCCAGATCCTCTTTGTGACGGGCCGAAAAAAGACTGCGATCGAGGATCATTTTGACCCGGATCCGGATTTGGTGAGGATGCTATCGACCGGCGGCGGTTACGCGCTGTTGGAAGAGCTGGCATTCACCGAGACGGACACACGCTTTTTCTACACCCGACAGAGCACGCCGCGAGGCTTGGGAGATGCCGTCAGCCATGCCCGCGAGTTCGTCGGCGAGGATCACTTTGTGGTCGCCCTCGGCGATTCCATCATCCGCAATCGTGACGGTTCAGACTACCTAAACGACCTGATGAAGGCCCACCTTGCCAGCGATGCGGCCTGCACTGTCGCCGTGGAAGAGGTTGCGCACGAGGACGTGTACCGTTACGGTGTGGTCAAGCCAGCGGGCGAGATCACGGCAGGAAGCGCCTTTGACGTGGCAGATCTCATTGAGAAACCCCGCGTCGAAGCAGCGCCCAGCAACCTAGCGATCGCGGCGCGGTATGTGTTCAGCCCTGCTATCTTTGAGGCGCTTGCACGCACGGCCCCTGATCGCAATGGAGAGCTTCAACTCACGGATGCGATCAAGCTATTGCTCCAACTTGGGCATCGTGTCATCGCCATGCCACTGCGCGAGGGTGAGCATCGTTATGACATTGGCAACTTTGAGAGCTACTTCCGAGCGTTCATCGATTTCGCTCTGGCAGATGAAAAGTACGGCTATATGGTGCGGCAATACCTCAAACGCAAGGCTAGGGAGTTCTGAGTGACCAAGACTGTGCACTGCTCGGCGCCAGGCCGTTGTGGGATCATCGGCAATCCCACAGACATGTACGGTGGCACGGTCATTTCGTGCTCGATACCCTACCGCGCGCATGCGCTCGTAGAACCTTCGGACGCGCTAGAGATCGCTGTCGCTGGCCAGGAGATGGTCGTTCGTGATGTCGACGATCTGACGCTGAACGGGGACTTTTTCGACGTGACTCGGGCTGTCTTGGACTATTTGAGGGACGGCGACCTGCGATGTCGGATCTCCTATTGGACCAATATCCCGGTCAGGGCAGGGGTAGCCGGGTCGACTGCGCTTACGGTAGCAATCCTGTACGCGCTCTTGCGCTTCAAGGGGATGCTTCGGCACCGATACCAGGTGGCAGAGCTGGCTCGCCATATCGAGCTGAACCATCTGCGCGTGGTATGTGGCTACCAGGACGCCTACATGTGCACATTCGGTGGCCTTAACTATCTCGACTTTCGCGGCAAAGAGTTCTATCGCTCTGCTAACGAGGAACTATTTGGAACAGTAGAGCCGCTACACGAATTTGCGGATGAGCTGCCTTTTATCCTCGCACATACGGGCGTGACCCACTCGTCGGACGCCGTGCACAAGCCCTTGCGTGAGCGTTGGCTGGAGGGCGATCCAGAGGTGCGGCACGGATATGAGGAGATCGGGCGATTGGCGCGAGAGGGGAAGCGAGCCCTCCTGGCCAAGGATTGGCCGCGGCTTGGAGCGCTGATGAATCAGAACCATGCCATTCAGCGCGATCTCGGTGGCTCGGGCGAAGCCAACGAGCGTCTCATTCGAGTTGCCCTAGATGCTGGTGCGTTAGGGGCCAAGTTAGCGGGCGCTGGCGATGGAGGGACGATCATTGCTCTAGCTCCCGAGCCAGAGTGTGTGAGGGCCGCGCTGATAGAGGCCGGCTCTGAGTTGGTGTTCTCCCCAGTGGTCGCGCCGGGCGTGCGCGAGGAAGAGCCAACGTCCCCGCCGGAGGCGCATAGCTATTAGCCAGCGATCAAGGCCACTATCGCGCCTAATACCTGGTAACGATCTCCTGGCGTAGCCACACCTGGCGCTTGCCCACAGATCGCTTACAATGCTAGACTCGCTGTACTGCTTTGCGTCAGATCACAAGCCACGAAGGGAGACACCATGGCTGCCACAATGCGCGCTGCCCGTTGGCTGGGCCCCGAGTCCGTTGCCATGGAGGTTTTGCCTCGTCCCGAGCCTGGTCCGGGCGAAGCTTTGCTCCAGGTCGCCTACGGGGGGATCTGTGGCACGGACCTGATGATCTACCTGGGCAAACACCCGAGAGCCAAAGCGCCACTGACCATGTGCCACGAGTTCGCCGGTACACTAGTCGACCCCGGGGACTCGAACCTACCGGCGGGCACTCCCGTTGCCATCAACCCACTGCTCAGTTGTGGCCGATGCTATCCTTGTACGCACGGCACGCCTCATATCTGTGAGCGGCTAGGGCTCGTGGGCATCGATCGTGATGGCGGGTTCGCCGAGTACGCTGTGGTGCCAAGTCACACACTCTGCCCGCTACCGGCAGATCTTGAGCTTTGCCAAGCCGCGCTGATCGAACCCTTGGCCGTCGCGGTCCATGCCGTGCGAGCCTCGCGATTGCGTGTTGGCGATACAACGGCCGTGCTGGGTGCGGGACCTGTAGGCGTCCTGACGGCCCAGGTAGCCAGGCACGCCGGTGCAGCTCATGTGCTGGTCTCTGAGGTTAGCCCGCGCCGGCTCGAGATCGCACGTACGCTGGGGTTCGAGGTCATCGATGCGCGGGAGGACTCTATCGCCGATGCGGTGGCCCATGCTACTGATGGCATCGGCGCGCCCGTCGTCTTTGAGACCGCCGGCGTGCAAGCCACAGTCGCTTCAGCGGCCAACTGTGTCCGCGCTGGCGGACAGATCCTGCAGGTGGGCATGCCCAAGACGCCTCCCATCGTGGATATCACCCGGCTCCTTTTCGGCGAGATTACCTTGACACCCATCCGCGTGTATCGCGAGGATGATGTCGCGGCTGCCATCGCCATTGCGGCCTCGGGAGCTCTCGACCTGGTGACGCCCGTGACGCATGTCCTGCCCCTGCAAAAGCTGGCAGAGGGCTTAGAACTTGCCCACCAAGCGACCGATGCCTGCAAGATCTTGATCGAGCCTAACGCGCAAGTCTAGATCCTATCCAACATCCGTGCGAGCCAGGGGCGCTTCAAGTCGATCGCTAGCTCGGGGCAGAGCTCGTGACATGCATAGCACCGGATGCAGCGATGCAGATCCATATGGGCCCGGCCATCTTTGATCGTGATAGCCTCCACCGGGCAGTTGCGCGCACAGTAGCCGCATCCGGTGCACTTGGCACCGGCCTCGGGGTAGGCCAGCAGTTGTGTGGTAAGCCAGCGACTGCTCCACGAACGCACGCGTCCCCGTTCTTCCTCATCGATATCGCGCCGCGGTAGCAACTGCCGCAAAAAGCCCGGTAGAAGCCCGGGATCAAAGCTGAGATTCGTGCCCTGGCGGAACTCACTCACGCTCAGGGTACTCACCGAGTCACCACGGAGATCGATGTCCTCTAGGCGTCCGGTCGTCCAACCGCGATGGACGCCCGCAGCAGTGGTAGTCACATCGACCGGATCCAAGCCGACCAGCGATGCGGCGACAACGTCCACAGCCAGGGCGTCTGCCCCTAGGATCAGCGCATCGATCTCGCGTGGGTCGCCGCCCGAGGGGCCATTGCCCTCCATGGCGATAATCGCATCCATGATGTTCAGCACAGGCCGCGTGCAGCTCAGAATATCCAGCAACCCTTGAGAGAACTGCTCGCTATCTTGCATCTTGCCGTGGTAGGCGATCTTGAGCGTGCCAGGTACCACGCCGAACAGATTCTTGACCGAGAGCGTCAGCCCAGTGAGGTTGTGTGTCTTGAGCTTGGGCAAGTTGATGATGGCATCAGCGTTTGCTATGGCCTCGACGATGTCAATGCGGTGCAGCGCTCGTCCATCCTCCACAGGCACTTGCGTCGTCGCCACGTCCAGGTTGAGCGTGCCGCCGGCCTCACGCACGGCCCAATCCATCCCCGTCTTGCGGTACAGCGACTTGAGGATGCCAGGGGTGAAGAGTCCCCCCGGCGAATCGACCACCAGCACCTCAGCTCCCACAGCACGCACGGCGCGGATCACGGCAGCAACCAAGGCGGGGTGTGTCGTGGCTGCCTGATCCGGATCCATGGCCCGCACCAGATTCGGTTTGAGAACCACATGCTGACCGGCCGACACAAAGGCTTCCATGCCGCCAAGCTGGTCCAGACCACGAGCGAGAGCGGCCTCGACCACGTCTATTTTGTAGGAATCGCATCGTACCAACGCCACCGGCTGACGATCATCCATCTTTGATTCCGCTCCTATCGCTACACCTGTGCCTTAGCATAGTTCCCAAACTCGGTAAATGCACGGCAGGCCACATCCTGCCAGTACGGATCCAGCCCAATGGACGCATTGTCTTCATAGTATCCCGCGATGAACCCACCCTCAGGGCCGCCCAGCTTCTCGATCATCCTCCGAGCGTCCTCCACGATCTGCCGCTCATCCCGCGTCTGCAGCGTCTTTTGGATATCCACGGGGCACCAGAAGGTGATCTCGCCGTGCCACTGGGCTAGTACGTCGATGCCATGCAAACAGGGCTGGTCGAACTGGAGCGCATCGATGCCGGCCTCGATCAAGTCCGGTATGATATCGGTGATCTTGCCGCAACTGTGCATCACTACCTTGATACCGTACTGGTGAGCCACGGCACACAATCGCTCAAACCCCGGATGGAACAACTTTCGCCAGGCGTTGGGCTGGATCATCAGGCCGGTCTGGGTTCCCCAATCCTCGCAGAACATGATCCCATCCACGCCGATCTGTCCATATGCCGCGATCATGTCCGCCACCAAGTCCTCAATGCGCCGCAGAAGCGCTGTCACACGCTCCGGCTCTAGGAGCAGGTCCATCAAGAACTGATCCAAACGCCTCATCTTGCGAGCGATGTTGAACGGGAACCCTGGCAATCCGCCCAGACGGAAGCGCGTCTCGCTGGGATCATGACAGAGAGCTCTCGCCTCCCTATAGTTGGCGGGGTTCGCGAGATCGGGAAGCTCCAGGCGATCCAGGTCATCCCAGCTCTGAAGCACACCTCGTGCTACCTCACCCTTGCTGGTGGCATCCACACGGGCCCATGTGTTGCCCCACTCGTCCACGTACTCTTGGCGGGTATCGCCCACCGAGTGCCATCCCGGCTGCCCACTGTCGTACACGTACGAGCAATGCACCACATCATGCCAAAAGGGGGCAGGCATGGTGCCAGCCACACGCTCTGGCCCAGTGAACTCCAGGGTGCGTTGAACGATCTCGCGCGATGTCATGCTCATGCCATCCTCCTAGGCACAAGTCATCAATGTGTCTATCATATTGATCTTGGAGACGATAATATGCTGGCCACATAGCCGTGGCAAACCGAGTCGTGCTTGTCCTCCAAGGTTCGGGTGTGCTACACTCTGGTGTACACTATGAGAGGCTGTTCCATCATGCTAGCAACCATCACGAGCTGCGCCCTAGTTGGTCTCGAAGGCGTTCTGGTAGAGGTAGAGGTGGATGTGCACGCGGGGCAAGTGGGCCGCATTGACATCGTCGGCTTGCCGGATGCCGCCGTACAGGAATCGCGCCAGCGCGTGCGCTCTGCTATCAACAACAGCCAGCTCTCCTTCCCGATGCGGCACGTTACCATCAACCTGGCACCGGCTGACTTGCGCAAGGAGGGTCCCTCCTACGACCTGCCGATCGCCGTGGGTATCCTGGGTGGAACCAACCAGATTCCCATCGACTATGACAAAAGCATGTTCATTGGCGAGTTATCACTGGATGGGTCTCTGCGCCACGTGAATGGTATCGTATCCATCGCGTCCTCTGCTCGAGAACATGGCATCGAGACCCTTTACGTACCAGCCTGTGATGCCGCTGAAGCCGCGCTGATTCCCGATATCAACGTAATCCCCGTGGAGAGCCTTGGGCGCCTGGCCATGCACTTGAGCAATCTGATGCCCATTGAGCCTTACGCCCGCGACTCGTACTCGTTTGACCCATCTGACCCGCCGTCCTATGCAACCGATTTTGCTGAGATTCGTGGGCAAGAGCACGTCAAACGCGCCTTGGAGGTTGCAGCCGCTGGCGGGCATTGTGTACTCATGATGGGGCCACCGGGCACAGGCAAGACGCTGCTTGCCCGCTCACTGCCATCCATTCTGCCGCGCCTGGCCATCGACGAGGCGCTCGAAGTCACCAAAATCTACTCGGTCGCTGGCCTGCTGCCATCAGACCAACCGATGATTCTTCACCGGCCTTTTCGGGCTCCCCATCATACTATATCGCAAGCTGGCCTTGTGGGTGGCGGTCACTGGCCGCGTCCTGGCGAGATCTCGCTGGCGCATCGTGGCGTGCTGTTCCTGGATGAGCTTCCCGAGTTCGGATCGCGAACGCTCGAGGTGCTGCGGCAGCCACTGGAAGATCACACTGTCACCATCTCGCGGGCGTCAGGATCGTTGAGCTTTCCAGCCAACTTTATGTTGGTAGGAGCCATGAATCCGTGCCCCTGTGGCTATTATGGGGATCCGACCCACGAGTGCACTTGCTCGCTCAGCAGCATCGAGCGCTACCGCAAGCGCATATCTGGACCGTTGATGGATCGACTCGATATCCATGTCCAAGTGCCTCGTGTAGACTATGAGAAGCTGACCAACACCCAGTTGGGTGAGACATCGAGCGCTGTCCGAGAACGTGTCGAGGCGGCTCGTGAGGAGCAGCGCCAGCGATTCGCGGGCACGCGTCTGTCCTGTAACGCCGACATGGGTCCAAAGGAAATTCGCCAGTTCTGCACGCTGGACGCCGAGAGCCGCGCGCTCGCCAGGGCTGCCATGCGTCAAATGGGGCTGAGTGCTCGTGGCTACCACCGTGTGCTCAAGCTTGCTCGCACCATTGCGGACCTAGCCAAAAGCGAGTGCATTGATCCATCCCACCTGGCCGAGGCGCTTCAGTACCGCCAGATCCAATACGAATAGGTTGACCGGGCCCCTACACATCTACAAGGAGGCTACATTGTCCTCTCGACCTCACTTGCTCATCTTTAATCCCGACCAGTGGCGCGGCGATGTGCTTGCACATATGGGCAATCCCGCTGCGGTGACGCCGAATCTCGACCGCCTGGTCGAGGAGGATGCCGTATCCTTCCGACGGGCGTTCTGCCAGAACCCAGTCTGCACCCCCAGCCGCTGTTCGTTCATGAGCGGCTGGTATCCTCACGTGCGCGGGCATCGCACCATGTATCATATGATGCGTCCCGATGAGCCAGTCCTCCTGCGTACCCTGATGGAAGAGGGCTACTATGTTTGGTGGGGAGGGAAGAACGATCTGGTGCCGGCGCAACATGGCTATGACAACTATTGCACCGTCAAGTACCAACCCAAGAGCGCGGTCCGCCCCATGTTTGCCAGTGACAAGGAGAGCGTTTGGCGCGGAGATCCTGGCAGCGATACGTACTACTCTTTCTATGTTGGCAAGCTCGATACGCCTGAGGAGGAGCCATACTGGGATAGTGACTGGGCCAATGTGCAGGGCGCGGTGGACTTGATCCTTGATCCGCCCACGGACCAACCACTTTGCATCTACCTGCCGCTGACGTATCCCCACCCGCCCTACGCCGTTGAGGATCCCTGGTACAGTCTCATCGACCGCGAGGCCCTGCCGGAACGTGCGCCCACGCCTCCTGAGTGGCGGGGCAAACCAAGCATTCTGCGCGGCATCCACGCCCGTCAGAAGCTGCAAGCGTGGACAGAAGAGCGCTGGCGAGAGCTACGAGCTACTTACTATGGCATGTGCGCCCGCGTTGACCATCAGTTCGGCTTGCTCGTGCGTGCCCTCCGCCAAGCTGGCATTTATGATGACACGGCCATCTTTATGTTTGCAGACCACGGCGACTTTACCGGGGACTATGGCCTGGTGGAAAAGACGCAAAACACCTTCGAGGATTGTCTAACGCGCGTGCCCCTGATCATCAAACCCCCCAAGGAGCATGCGGTACAACCTCGAATCAGTGAAGCCATGGTAGAGCTCATCGACGTGCCAGCCACCATAGAAGCACTCACGGGCATCACGCCGGCCCATACGCACTTTGGGCGTTCGCTGCTTTCCGTTATTGCCGGTGAGACGGATGTCCATCGTGACGCCGTCTTTTGCGAGGGTGGTCGATTGCATGACGAGCGGCACTGTATGGAGCTAGAAAGCACCTCCGCTCAGAGACCCGACGGACTGTACTGGCCACGAGTGAATCTGCAGGCTAGTCCTGGACCGGAGCACACCAAAGCCGCCATGTGCCGAAACGACCGGTTCAAGTATGTGCGGCGCCTGTATGAGCAGGACGAACTCTACGATCTGACGGAAGATCCGCTCGAGCTGGATAACCGTATCGAAGATCCAGCGCTGCAAAGGGAGCTACTAAGCCTCAAGGAGCGCATGTTGACTTGGTACCAAGAGACCGCTGACGTAGTGCCTCATGAGACAGATCGCCGATCCTAGTCACCAGGGGAGCAATCGGGGAGAGGGATCCAAGTATGGGCAAGCTGACCCATGTGATCAAGCGTACTGGCGCTATCGTGCCGTTCACCCGAGAGCGCATCACCAACGCCATTTACCGAGCCGCCGTGGCCGTAGGCGGGCGTGATCGCAGCATCGCCGAGCGTCTGACGGATCAGGCGGTGGCAGCCTTGGAGCAACGCACGCCTGAGGGAAAGTACCCGACCGTTGAGGAGATCCAAGACGTTGTCGAGCGCGTGCTCATCGAGGCGGGCTATGCCGATACGGCCAAAGCCTATATCCTGTACCGAGACGAACGCGCGCGCCGTCGCAGACAAGACGCGCGCAAAGCTGCAAAATCCGATGACCACATCCCTTGGCGTAAGGTCTGGCAAAGCTTGGATTGGTCCATCTCCCATGATCTCCATACGATAGACCGTCTCAATGCCCGCGTGGAGCGAGGCGAGTTTCCCGACATAGTCCGCGAGTCTGATCGGCGCTATACTGAGGACATCTCTACAGCAGCCGAAGCTCTGTCGGAGCGCTGCGATCAGGTGCGCGTCGTGGTGATCGCTGGGCCTTCATCTTCCGGCAAGACGACCACGACGCTAAAGTTGAGCCACCTCATGACACACTGGGGCGTGCGTCTGGTGCCATTGGCGGTGGACAACTATTTCTACGACCTTGAGCTCCACCCGCGAGACGAGTTCGGTGACTATGACTACGAGACGCCTCAAGCTCTCGATCTCGAGCTGATCAACGAGCATCTCGCAGCGTTGGTGGCAGGTCGCCAGGTTGAGGTGCCGTTCTATGACTTTCACACCGGTAAGCGCCATCTGAATCACAGGCCCATGCAACTCGGCGAACACGACATCATCCTTATCGATAGCTTACACGGACTCTACCCAGAGCTGACAGCGAGCATCCCTTCTGAGAGCAAGTTTCTGCTGTATATCGAACCCTTGCTGCAGACCAAAGGCCCCGATGGTCGCTACATCCGCTGGACCGATCTGCGCTTGATGCGTCGGATGGAGCGGGATGCCGTGCATCGGGCTTACAATCGCGCGCAAACGCTTGAGCACTGGCACTATGTTCGGAGCAGCGAGTTGCGAAACATCATCCCCTACGTTTCCACCGTGGACTATGTCGTGAATAGCAGCCTGCCCTACGAGCTACCAGTGATGGCCTGCCGATTGCAGCAACGATTCGCTGATTGGGTGGAAGCCTATCGCGGGAATCCGCTACGGACCGATGCCTTTGAGCGGGCTGAACGCATCCACCGGCTTCTGAGCCATACGACCCCAGTCGAAGACGAGTCTCCCATTCCGCCCGATTCGCTCCTAAGGGAGTTCATCGGCGGAAGCTGCTACGAGTATTAGGTCGAGGCGGATTTGGCTACCCCAAAGGAAGGAGCACACTATGGACACGCTGCAGGCAATTCGCGAGCGTCGAAGTGTTCGTCGGTATCGGCCAGAGCCCATCCCCGAGGAGGATCTCGCCAGTATCATAGAGGCGGGGCATGTAGCGCCCTCTGCCGCCAATCGGCAGCCTTGGAAGTTCATAGTCGTGACGGATTCCGAGCAAAAGGCCGCCCTTGCCCAGGCATGCCGTGGGCAGACGTGGATGGCTGATGCCGCTTGCATCCTTGTGGGCGTTGGGTTGCCCGAGGTTAGCGCCAAGTGGTATCGGGTGGATGTAGCCATTGCTATGCAGAATATGGTACTGGCTGCCTGGTCCCTTGGGTACGGAACGTGCTGGATTGGAGCCTTTGACCCTGACCAGGTCAAACAGGTCTGCGAGATCCCAGAGGGAGCGGACGTCGTGGCGTTGACCCCCATTGGCGTGCCTGCGGTCTCACCCGGTACGCAGTCGCGCAAAGAGGTCGCGGAGGTCTTTGCTCACGGCAAGTTCGATCGGCCCTGGTCGCGGTAGACCTCTATGCGCTTGCCAGCTTGATAGCCACAGTAACCGTTTGCTCATCGGCATGTTTCGTGCTAGACTGGAAGAAAGCGTTGATCAGGACGAGTATCCGTTGCGTGAGCGATAGGGAGTGGAGGGCATAGACTGGAACCCTCCTCGTGGTGCCAACGGTGAAAACCACCTGAGAGTGGGCCCCGGACATGAATGCAGGGCGCCCCGGTAGCCCCGTTATCGGCTCCAGAGCGTGGCCGAGCATACCCGCTAGGCCGCGGAATATGGGTGGAACCGCGTGAGCGTGCCCTCTCGCCCCATGGTGAGAGGGCACTTTTGCATGATGTTCACATCCGTCCGGGTATATACATCTTTGGAGGTTGCGATGGCCACGTATGATCTCAATACGATACGACACTCTGCGGCACACGTCATGGCAGAGGCGGTGGTCAGACTGTTCCCTGACGCCAAGCTTGGCATCGGCCCCGCCATTGAGGATGGCTTTTACTATGACTTTGATCTACCTCGGCCTCTGACCAAGGACGACCTGGATGACATCCTCGAGCTGATGAAGGAAAGTATCAAGGCGAAGAAGCCCTTTGAGCGCGAGGTGATCACCCGTGAGGAGGCCAAGAAGCTCTTTGCCGATCAGCCCTACAAGCTAGAGCTACTGCGAGATCTTCCGGAGGACGAGCCCATCTCTATCTATCGGCATGGTGACTTTGTGGATCTCTGCCGTGGTCCCCACGTCAGCAACACGGGCGACCTGCGATGGGATAGCGTAGCACTCCAGAGCGTCGCTGGCGCCTACTGGCGGGGAGACGAGCATCGCCCCATGCTGCAGCGAATCTATGGCACCATCTGGCCCAGCAAGCGCGAGCTTCGGGAGCATCTTGCCCGGCTGGAGGAGCTGGCCAAGCGTGATCACCGTTGGTTAGGGCGAGACCTCGACCTGTTCTCCCTGCATGAGGAGGCTGGAGCAGGCCTGGTTTACTGGCATCCCAAGGGCGGCCGTATCCGTACCATCATCGAGGATTACTGGCGGCAGAAGCACTTTGAGGGCGGTTACGACATCATCTACTCGCCGCACATTGGGCGCTCGTGGCTCTGGGAAACCTCGGGGCACCTGGATTTTTACCAGGATTCGATGTACTCGCCCATGGACATTGACGGGCAAGAATACTATCTCAAGCCTATGAATTGCCCGTTCCATATCATGATCTACCGATCGCGGACGCGCTCCTATCGCGATCTGCCTCTACGGTGGGCCGAGCTAGGCACGGTATACCGCTATGAGCGCAGTGGGGTCCTGCATGGCCTCTTGCGTGTACGTGGTTTCACGCAAGACGACGCGCACATCATCTGTACGCCTGAGCAGATTGAGGAAGAGATCCTCGGCGTTCTTCGGTTCTCCTTGGCGATGTGGAGCGCGATGGGCTTCTCGGAGGTTACAGCGCATCTCGCCACGCGCCCGGAAAAGGCGGTGGGCGAGCCAGCTCGCTGGGATCAAGCTACCGTCTCTCTGCGGCGCGCGCTCGAGGCAGAAGGGATGACATACAAGGTGGATGAGGGCGGCGGCGCCTTCTACGGCCCCAAGATCGACCTCAAGATCCGTGATGCCCTAGGGCGCGAGTGGCAGATGACGACAATCCAGTTCGACTTTAACCTGCCAGAACGCTTTGACATGGTCTATGTAGGCGACGACGGCCACGAGCACCGACCCTACATGGTGCATCGGGCCCTTTTGGGATCGATGGAACGCTTCTTTGGGTTGCTAATCGAGCACTACGGTGGCGCATTCCCCTTGTGGATGGCGCCGGTGCAGGCGGTCATCATTCCGATCACCGACCGGCATCGTGCCTATGGACGGGAGCTCGAGCAACAGTTGCGCCAGGCGGGCCTGCGCGTCGAGTTGGACGACAGCAACGATCGCATGAACGCCAAGATCAGGACGGCGCAACTGAACAAGGTGCCGTACATGCTGGTGATTGGCGATCGAGAGGTGCAAGAAGAGGCTGTCTCGGTCCGCCTACGTAGCGGAAAGGACCTGGGCGCTATGCCTGTGGACGCATTCCTCTCTGTGGCACGAGAGATCGTCGCTCGGCGAGACAACCATCACCTTTGGGATGACGAGTTCTAGGGCACGCATCCATTGCCGAGCGGGTAGCGATTGCTGCCGCCATTAGCCGGGACAGGCGGGAATCGGGCCATAGTACGATGGCTGGCGCCATCTCGACGTCCCTTGGCACCAGCCACGCATGACGCTATAATCGCGATCTGTTGCTCTGGTCGCCCATGGCGTGGTGAGGAGGGGTGCTTGTGCGTCGCGTTCTTGCAGCGTTGATGCTCTTGCTCATGGGGATACTGACTCGGACGCCCAGCGCGTTGGCCGATTGCCCTGGGAATAGAATCGCCAACGCTGGCTTTGAGGAGGGGGCTTACAAGACAGAGAGCATGGGGACCAGCCTATCGTCTTGGCTAGCCAACGCCTGGATGCCCTGGTCCCTCCTCGGTGATGCTACCAACAACCGCGAGGTCGAGTACAAGCTGGTGGATGCCTACGCCGTGGGTAGCGACTATCACATTAATAGTGGGCGTTACTCCCAAGCCTTCTTTACCACCTATGGCACCCATACGGGTGGTTTCTACCAGCGCATCCAGGTGCCCCCTGGCAGCCGTGTCACGTTTAGCATCTGGGCGCAGATCTACACCGGCGAGCGCGAGCTTATCTCCGATGGGCACCCGTACTCGGATCTTGAGTGGCCAAGTGGCTCGGGCGACAAGCGTGGTCCTGGTAACTATCGTGTCTGGGCTGGGATTGACCCGTATGGCGGTGCGCCGGGCTGGGGAGCGCCACCGCCCGACACGATCGTCTGGTCCGAGCCAGTTCTTGATCGCGAGACGCGGGTCGTCGGACCAGGTGGCAGCCAGATCGATGCGTGGGTACAGCTTACGGTCTCAACGGTGGCTCAGGGCGACTGGGTGACGGTGTTCACCAAGGGCAGCCCCGAGTTCCCTGTGAAACATAATGACTCGTTCTGGGATGATGCATGTCTGGTGGTGGAGGCACCTCCAACATCTACGCCACGCCCGACAAGCACGCCCGCCCCTACGTTCACGCCTACCGAGACGCCGGAGCCGACGGCAACGCATACGCCAACTCCAGTACCACCCACGGACACGCCTCAGCGGACGCCGACGGCTCTCCCACCTACCGACACGCCCGTGCCAACGGCCACGGCAACAGCAACCCGCACCGACCCAGCAACCGATACTCCGGTGCCGGCTACTTGGACGCCACGGCCTACGCCAACGCCGCAGGCGGCCGCTACCGCAGTTACGGGGGATACAGGTGACCGTGAGCTGATAGCCTATGGCGCAGTAACGCTCGCGGCCATCATTGTGCTGGTATGGTTACGATCGCGGCAGGGCAGTGATATGGATCGAGGCGGCACCAAGTCCTAGGTTGCCGTCATGGTACGCTCTAGCGCGAGCAGCGCTCGCTTGAGTGCGAGCCCACCGCCATAGCCTCCGAGGCTTCCATCGCTGGCGACGATGCGATGGCAAGGGATCAACACCGGTACGGGATTCTTGCCTAGAGCCTGACCAACAGCACGGGCAGCCCTCGGCGTTCCGATCGTCTCCGCGAGATCGGCGTAGGTCATGGTGGTGCCATAGGGTACCGCCTCGCAGGCTTCCCACACGCGACGTTGAAACTGAGTCGCCTCGCCAAGGTCCAAGGGCACATCGAAGCGATGCCTCTCACCCCGTAGATACGCCAGGATCTGCTCTCGAGCGGTTGCCAGTATATCGCCGGCCTCGTCTGAGCCAGGACCAGGCGCGTATTGCTGTCCGGCGGTGGTGAGCGAGACTCTGACGATGCCGCTCGGCGAGGCAACTAGTAACCAGGGGCCCCAGGGCGTGTCCACATGACACGAAACTTGACGGTTATCCTCGGGAGGCCCGCTCACCGCTCGAGCTCCGGGGCCTGAGGGACCATCTGGAATCGGATCCCCAGCCAGGGGGTGTCGCTTGGTCCGTCCGGAGAGCTGGCCAGTCTAACGCGGATTTCCTTGGTGCGCGTGGCTCTACGGATCGTCAACGTCACGGCCTCGCCAGGTCGATATTCATGCACGAGGTCCCGCAATGTCTCTTCCTCTGTCAGCGGAACGTTGTCTACTGCTACGATCATGTCGCCTGGGGCGATGCCAGCGTCCTCGGCAGGCGAGTTTGGCTCCACTTGAATCACCAAGGCAGCCCACCGATCCTCTAGACGTGGTGTTGGTGCTAGGGGCGCCCCCGGCCGCGATGGTCGGGGCATCCTGAACCCAGGGGCGCTGCTGCGCGCTTGGGCGTCTCTCAGGGCGACCCTCGCACCGACATAGCCTCCCAAGGTACCGCCTATCAGCGCTAGCGCGCATTCAAAGATGAGTGCGAGCACGAGCAATGCTATCACGATGATGCACTTGGTGTTACTATTCATGGCGATCCTCCTGGAAATCATGTTCACTAGCGGGTCTGCTTTGGCCCTCCGCTAGAATACAGTATAATGCGTTGGTCTCTCAAGAGGCAATCGAGCGTTCTGGCCTAGCTAGGCCCGCCGACTTGGAGGATGTTCCGGTGCAGCCCAATCCTGTGTTCGTGAAAATAGGTCCAATCGCCATCTACTGGTACGGTGTGTTGATCGTGACGGGAGCGATGCTCGCGGCACAGATCGCCAGTTATGTCTCCAGCCGGAATGGCCATGATCCCGAGATCGCCTGGAACATGCTGATCGTGCTCCTGTTGTGTGGCATCGTGGGGGCACGTCTGTATCACGTCGCCTCGGCGTGGGACTATTACCGGCAGTACCCTCAAAGGATCTTTTGCCTACAGATGCGCGGATTTGGCATCTTTGGAGGCGTAGCCGGCGGCGCCATTGGTCTATGGGTTTACTGCAAAGTCAAGAAGTTGCGTTTCTTGGAGTGGGGTGACTATATCGCGCCCGGGCTCTTGCTGGCGCAGGCTATTGGCCGGCTTGGCAATTTCTTCAATCAGGAGCTTTACGGCTATCCCACCGATCTGCCTTGGGGCGTCTATATCGCGCCGGAGAACCGGCTGGCAGAGTTCGCTTCCTACGAGTACTTTCACCCGACCTTCTTCTACGAGTCTCTTCTCAACCTCTTGGGGTTTGCCCTTCTCTTCACGCTGGCACTTAGGTGGCGCAAGAATCGCCTCTATGGCGATTTATTCTATCTATATCTCGTTATCTATCCGTTTGTCAGGTTTTTCATCGAGTTCCAGCGACCGGATGCTTGGATGATGCCGAATTGGATGCCGCTAGGCTTGCCGATGGCACAATGGGTATCGATCCTAATGTTCGTCGTGTTCGGGGCATTGTTCTTTGTGCGGCGTAAACTTCAGCGCCCGTCGATGGTGTATGTTCCGGGGACACCGTGGTCTGCCAAGCAGGCATCGATAGAAGAAGCCACAAGCGAGGATTCCTCGGCAACCATGGATGCCAGCCAGGCTGCGGCTGAAGGTGAAGAGAGTGAGGACTAGCGGACGGAACGCCTGACGCGCTGTACATGGGCGACCCCAGATAGGGTCGCCCACGTTTGCTACTGGGATCACACTGGGGCAGGTGTGTTGCTCGCTTGGTCGGGCTCTGCGCGGCGGATAGCCAACACACAGACGAATGCCAGCGCCATGAAAGATACTGTTACTGGGAACATCATCCGAATGCTTGTTAGGTCCATCAGCCATCCCACCAGGGTGGGCGAGGTCGATGCGGCCAGCATCGAGAAGAAATAGTACAGGCCGGTGTACGCACCGATCTGTCCAGCAGGCGCCAAGTCTGCCATGATCGGCAGGGAATTGATGTTGACCAGCGCCCAGGCAATGCCCGACGCGACAAGCGTGAAGGTGACATAGATGCTGCTCTTGGTGACTAGGAACCCGGCCCACACTACCACCAGGATCCCTAGGCCGGTAAGAATGGTGGGCCGACGCCCAAATCGGGTGGCGATAAAGCCTGCGGGCAACGCAAAGATGAGGAACGCGGCCGATAGATAGGTGAGCATGCTAGCGGCGCGGGCCACGGCCTCATCGCTGGTCATCGCGCCTGCCGCGATTTGCGGGGCAAACAGCACTTCCCGACCGTACGACGTCCAGAACGTCTCGATGGCGTTGTAGCCCATGAACCAGCAAAAGATGGCCAGGCAAGTGAAGAGTGCGCTCTTGTCTGGATTGCGGGCCACAGCGACCACATTGCGCACCGTGTCGCGCGCCGATGCTATTGCATTGGGCCGGCGTCCGAGTTTGGCGGCTTCGGGGTCCGCAGGTGCCGGCTCTTTGACCCTGAGGATGACGATGGCCTCGGCGATCACTAACAGCACAGCACCGAGCACGAAGGGATAGCTCTGGCCACAGGCAAATAGCGCGCCCCCCACCAGAAAGGCAATCGTTGTGCCGATGCCACCCATCAGGTTGATGATACCGTTCGCCTTGCTCCGGAGCGCAGGCGGGGTGATGTCGGGCATAAGGGCGACCGTCGGCGTGCGGAACAGGGACATGGCGATGTTCATCACGATGATAACGGCCGTGAGCAACGCCAAGGTGCTAGCTGTCCGACCCATCTGCAGATGGATGGCCGGAATTGCCGCGAACAGGATTGCCGCAATGGGCGCCCCCGCGAGGATGAATGGCCTTCGCCTGCCAAGGCGGGTCCAGGTGTTGTCGCTCAATTGGCCGATGTAAGGCAGCAGAGTAATGCCGAGGATGTTATCAAAGGTCATGACAAAGCCGACGAGCCACCACGGCAGAGCATATTGCCTGAGAAACACCGGGACAAAGCTGTTGTAGATCGACCAGACAACCGAGATGCCAAAGAACCCAAAGCCCAATACCAGCGTTCGTCGGTAGTCGAGTTTCATCCATGACCTTTCTGGCAGAAGGTTGCCTGGCTTCTCACTCAGTTACGATACGGTCCTCGATGTTCGCAAAAGTGGCATCGCCAATGCCAGACACCTCAAGGATGTCGGAGGGCGTACGAAACGGTCCGTTAGCCTCACGGTAAGCGACGATGCGCTCGGCGAGGCTGGGACCAATCCCGGGTAGAGACTCTAGCTGCGAGGCCGACGCCGTGTTGATGTTGATGGTCTCGTCAGAGTCGTCGTTTGCGGACGAAACCGAGACTGGCGTCGGCATGGGGGGCGTCGGCGTGCCGCGGAAAGGAATGTAGATACGGCTCGCATCCTCGCAATAGTCCGCTAGGTTGATGCTATCGCTGTCCGCATCGGGCTGCAGCCCACCAGCTGCGCGGATACCGTCGATGATGCGACTATCGCGCTCCAGTTCATACACACCGGGGTTCACGACTGCGCCGGCCATATGGACGCGGATGGGTGCGAGGGTCGCTGTCGGGGCGAAGGTTGGCTGAGAGATCGTAATCACCTCGGCCGGACGCGCTCCACAACCTGTGAGAAACCCCAAGCATGCCGTGGTCAGAGCCCATCGGGGAATGGTGCGCGGACGGATCCTCATGCTGAACTGGTCCCTCGGCGATGCGTCTTCACAGCCGACCTGCACATCCAGGATATAGATAACATGGCATGTCCCATGATAGCAGAGAGACTACCGCTAGGCAATGGGATGAGGCGAATTCGCGCCAACAAGAGTGCAGAAAGCACGCAAAGGGGCGGCCCTTGGGCAGGACCGCCCCTCTCATGCCCCCGACTGGACTCGAACCAGTACGTCCAATTGGACACAGGCCCTCAACCTGCTGTGTATGCCAATTCCACCACAGGGGCACGGACGGGGGAATTATAGATCGCTTGGCCGCACTTGTCAACTGCTGCCCAAGCCGTACAATAGTTTGCAGGCTGTAACTGCGTCGTCCGACCGATGCTCGACCGGTCCTTTTCAGAGGGCAAACCTTGTGTTCGCCCGCCGGTGGCTATTTTCGAGTCATCATGTCTCATGGGGGACGCCACCAGGGATGAAGATGGGTGGCGACATAGGGCGGCCACAGGAGACCGGAGGTGTCCGGTCTCCGGGCGCATCCTACGGCAATA
>CAZTMY010000001.1:0-33954 GCA_964614895.1 uncultured Anaerolineales bacterium | reverse complement strand
AATGGGGCCTGCTGTGATATTGTCTGGCATATCCACGTAAGGGATCAGCGTCTCACGAGACGCCTGGCGAGCGATCTCGGCTATCCTCAGCACCTCTTGGCCCATCAGATCCATGCACTCGCCGACGATGCCGGGATCGTCCGCTAGGTGCAGGCAAAAGTCAGTGAGGGCCACCCACTGGACCCACATCTGCTGGTAGGGCGTGCGCGTTAGGGCGACGTGAGGGAGTCCATGATCCCCTAGCTCACGGTGCGCCCTGACGGTGGGCTCTATGTCTGGAAGCACGATGGCGTCGCGCAGGTAGGCGCGTACGAGTGCATAGTCGGACAGCGACTCGACATAATGCTTGGCGTAGGCGCTGACGCCCAGCCCACTCACACGCACGCGTTCCTGGGTGAGCGTGCCCGCTGGCGTGATGAGCGTGTCACGCCAGCCGGGCTTGCCATCAATCAGGGCCTCCTCGGTAACGAACCGGCAGTGCGGATGCTCCACGCGATGAACCGTGGTCCACCGGAGCACGCCCATGCTATTGGCGCCCAAGGCTTGCCAGATGATCTCGTTGGGCGCGCACATGTTGTCATACTGCACAAAGGGGACCTGATCGAGCGGCTCGCCGCGGATGACGGCGAGCATGCGTTGGCGTTGGTTCATTGCAAAAGCTCCTGGGCGACGATGAAAAGCCACCACAGCATTCAAGTGCGGCTACGGCGACCTGTCAAGCGGGCAAGATGCGGGCCATTTCCAAATGTTCTCTGATGTAATTTGACAAAAATACTCAAGTATGTTATCTTATGTGTGCAGTCAAGATGCACAGCTAGTTGTGAGGAGGCAGATTGTGGCCAAGATGACATTCAAGGGGAGCACAAAGTGGTCGGGGCAGGGGGTCTATGTGACAAGCCGCTTCCGCGGTTTTGAGGTTGCCATGGACGAGCCCGAGTCACTAGGTGGCACCAACCGAGCTATGAACCCGGTTGAACTGCTGCTATCGGCTTTGGGGGGATGCATCGCTGTTCTGGTTTCGGCCTATGCGCAGGAACAGGGCTTGCAGATCGACGACTTGAGCGTGGATCTGGAGGGCGATCTGGACTCCGATGGGTTCACCGGGAAAGCGCCCGTACGGCCCGGCTTTCAGGACATCCGGGTCAAGGTGAACGTAGCATCGCCAGAGCCACAGCATAAGGTGAACGAGCTAATCGAACTGGCACTCGAGCGTTGCCCTGTGAAGGATACGCTCTCGGGCGTGTCGGTCGCAGAGAGCTATCGCGTTTGTCAACCGGAGCCTGTAGGAGCCTGACGTCGGCTGGATAGCATTGCCGGGAGCCGCCCGTCACACGGGCGGCTCCCGGCTCTATGTGTGTGTGGAGTGAACGCGACCGCGCTTGTGCTCCAGGGCTCTAGCCAGGCCGTTGACCGCGTTCGGCTCGTCACCGTGCCCTGCCGACCTAGGCCAGCGCGTTGCGCCCAGGCGTCAACGGACGTGGTATGTCGCCCCAGACGAGTTCGCCCGAGACGCCCTCGGGGAGCCAGATCTCGCCCGTTAGCCTCTCACCCTCGCGCTGTAGGTCAAAGCGGATGGTATCGCTAGACGGGTGTGGCATCTCTCCGGCAATGGAGGTGAGCTCTCCGAGCTGTGGTGCAATTCGCACACGCCTGAACTCGGGCGCGCTGGGCCTGGCGCCGAGTATCGAGGCATAGTAGTGGTAGAGTGGGTGCGCGCCCCAGGCGTGGCAGTCCGAGCGCGTTGGCTCGGGCGACTCGCTGGTCGTCTTGAGGCCACGTTCCTGCAGGCCATACCAAAAGCCCAGCTTCTGGATGAGGAGATCGCCGCGTCCGATCTCACGCAGCGCCTCCAGCAAATAGTGCGAGAAGTAGATGGTGGTACGAGCGAGGTCGCTGGCTCCCAGCAGCCCTTCTACCAGGCGCTCGTGGCGCGCCCCATCTAGCAGGTGGGTCAAGATTGCCAAGGACTGCGCGTGCTCGGAATAGCAGGTATGGGCGTGGTCATCAGCCAGTAGGCCGCGTTGATCATCCCAGAAGGCCTTGACGATGGACGGCCGAAGTGCATCGGCTACCTGTCGCCAATGTGCGGCCAGGTGCGGTTCCTCCATGTCTTCATGCAGGGCGATGCCCCGCTCCAGCGCATAGAGGTACATCAGGTTGATGAGGGCGTTGGCGCCGTGGCGGCTGTCGGGAGGGCATCCGGCAGGCCACTCTCGCACCCAGTCGCAATAGTTCCAACCGGGCACGGCGCTTACTAGGCCATCATCGTCGCGATAGCCGGCAAAGGCCGTCAGCACGGCGTCGATGCCGGGGAGTAGCTCGCGGACGGTATCATCAGCCTGGCGCCACATGTGTAGGTCATGTACCATCGACACCCACCACAAACTAAAGGGCGCGATGACTTGGGGAATCTCGGAGGGGTAGCGGCTCTTGGTAAGACCATCGGGGCTACGTGACCAGTCAAAGAGCCGGCAAGCCTTGATGGGCAAGCGCGGATCCGAGGTCGTGACATAGGTGGCCAGGACCTCTAGGCGCGTATCACCCACGTACATGAGCTGTTCATAGTAAGGGCAGTCCATGTAGGTCTCATGGGAGCACATCTGCAGCGCGCGGAGCATGATCGGTGCGACCTCCTCCATCCGTGGATCGCTGGAGGCAAAGGTGCCCTCGCGCTCCAGAGGGTAGCGGGTCTCGCGCACGCGCAGGGCGTTTAACGTCGCTGGAGCGTCACCGCTCTGTACGGTTAGCTCGATGTAGCGTCCCGCGCGCCACCAGAGGGTGTCATAAGTGCGGGCATCGCCACCCTCCAGGATGAAGCGATCGTGAGGCGCGTAGAATACTTTGCCTTCGATGACGTCCCGGTTCCCCTTGGATGGCCATTGACCCTCGTGGATCTCATATAGCGCCTCAGCCCAACCCACGGTAATATGGGTGCCGGCGCCGCCCGTCGTCGTGATCTCGGGAAAGCCGCAGTAGTAATCCTCTAGGTCGATGATCGCGCGGAAGGACTGCCCGGCCGGGATCTCTAGCGGGGCGTTACCATCCAGCATGGACTGGATGTCAGCGGCGAGCTTGCTATCATGCTCTTCAGCGTTGACCTTTAGAAATCCCTCGGGCTTGAGCCATGCGGCGTGCCGCACGCGGCCCACGTTGCGTGGCGTTTCCATCATGGGCGGCAGCATGGCGGGCATTAGGTGGGGGTCCAGCTTGCGTTGTGGTGTTTCCCACGAGTAGTAGCGGTTGCTATGGCCATCTGCGGGCGGTCGCAGGACGGCGGGGGGCACCCAGTCGGCTACCGCGGCTGGATCCGTTTGCCAATCCCACGGATACTGACTGCCATGCACCGCAAAGGACCAGCCCACCACATAGTAGGCCCGCATGTCGATTGGCTCGCGTTCGTACGCGGTGATCTTGGTCACCTGCCAATCACCAGAGCCAGTGGAGAGCGTCTCGGCAAGAGGCCCTTCAGCGTAAAGCAGGAACCCGGGCACGATGGTCATCTGGGCCATTGGCGAGCCATCTTCGGGGAACCACCAAGCACGCGCAGCTAATAGGTGAGCGCCTGCCGAGAGCTCGAGACGATAGGTCTCAAAGCACCAATGGGCAGGGTCGCCGCGCTCTGGGCCGCGCCCTAGGCGCTCGCCGTCGAGGAATAGCTCATAGCGATGATCCGCGCTCACGTGGATGCGTACCGTCTGCGGCTCGTCCAGAGTGAACGCACGTCGAAACGCAAGTACGGTAGGCTCCTCTGGGCTTACATCGGGATGCCACACCCAACGGGCTGGGAAGCTGGCCGATTCGTTCACACCTGGAATGTCCAGAGGTGGGAAGGGATTGGTCTCACAAGGAACTCGCATGCTTACCTCCTGCAAGGATTATGGGGCCAGCATAGGCGCCTCACGGGTGCCCGTCAAGGCCACGCGATCCCTCATATAGAATGTTACCGAAGCTGAACACGCCTTCAGTTTCCGTTGGTGTGCGACCGCGCGTGGCCGTGATCTCCCTCTCCGACTTGGCTTGTGCTGACGAGGACCCAGCATCTTTGCCTCTGAGCGTCTCGCTCGGAGGCACATCTGGCCTGGAATTGGTCAACGTGCTTGTGGTATGATGCGTTTGGTGGTGTGGGAATCCTCTGCTGCGGTAGAACGCCAACCGCTCGCAAGAGGCGCGCCCGTACGTGTCTGGGGCCTCACGCTTTGGGAGCTGGGGGTCATGCCAACCAATCTACCTCCTGACTATCACGCGGCCGAGAGGCTATTCCGCGAGGCCGAATCCATCGAGGAAAAGATTGCGCGTCTCGAGGAGATGTTCAGTTTGGTGCCCAAACACAAGGGCACCGACAAACTGCGCGCGGATCTGCGTCGTCGCCTGTCAGAGCTGCGGCGCACCTCGCGGTCCCGCAAGACCGGTACGCGGCGTGTGTCGCCCTATGCCATTGGCAAGGAGGGGGCCGGGCAGGTGGTGCTGGTCGGGGCGCCCAACGTGGGCAAGTCGGCGCTGGTAAGCGCCCTTACCAATGCCAAGCCGGAGGTTGCCGAGTACCCCTTTACAACCTGGGAGCCAACCCCCGGGATGATGCCCTATGGCGATATTCAGATTCAACTCATCGACACGCCGCCGCTTAGCGCCGACTTTACCGAGCCGGGTCTTCTCGACCTCATTCGGCGAGCCGACTTGGTGTTGCTCGTGGTGGACTTGCAGGCCAATCCAGTGGACCAGTTCGAGCAGACGCTGGCTCTCCTGCGAGAGCACCGCATCCTGCCCCTGCAAAGCCTGGAGGCGTATGGGCCTGACGCGGGAACGTTCATCCCTCTTTTGATTGTGGCCAACAAGAGCGACGATGACGCGTCTTCCGAGCTGTTCGAGCTATTTTGTCTGTTGCTGGAGGACGACTGGCCGGCGCTGGATGTATCCGCCACCACTGGACGGCACCTGGACCTGCTAAAGGCGCGCGTGTTTGAACACCTTGGCGTGATCCGCGTGTACTCCAAGGTGCCGGGCCAGCCGCCCGATCTGGATGCGCCCTTTACGCTCGAGCAAGGGAGCACTGTGGCGGATTTTGCCGCCAAGGTTCATCGCGACTTTTACGAGAAGCTCAAGTCAGCGCGCGTCTGGGGTGAGCGGGTCTATGACGGGCAAAGGGTCGCCAGGGACTATGTGCTTTCGGACGGCGATATCGTGGAGCTACACGTCTGAACTTTCGGGTGGCATCCCGGGAGCATAGATTCGTCGCAAGGGCGTCTTGTTGCCGATGGTGTCTCCGGGCTTTCCGTCGCCGTGGCCTCCGGCTGACGCGTGTCCAACGGTTCGGCGACCCTCGGCGGTTCTGTGGGGGCGGCCTGGGTCAGGGGCCATCGCTCGTGGAGCACGGACATGGGACCTCTGTCGGTTCCTGAGGCCGCGCTAGCATGCACGACAAGGCAAGAGGACGTGGGCGAAGAGGAGCGACGTGGCGAGCGCCAGAATTCCCGACTAGGGGCAGTACGATCGGTCTGAATAGGGTTTTAGACATGGCAGAGTGGAAGGAGTCCTGGCAAATGGTTGAGCGTAGCACACGTCCCAATATCGTGATCATGTACGCAGACGATATCGGCTTTGGCGATGTCGGATGCTACGGCGGCACCGGCATTCCCACCCCCAATGTCGATCAGCTCGCTGCTGAGGGGATCCGGTTCCAGCAGGGCTATGCCACCGCCGCCACATGCACGCCTTCGCGTTACAGCCTGCTGACGGGTTCGTATCCTTGGCGCAACCAGAGGGCCGCCATTCTGGCCGGCGATGCGCCGCTGATCATCCCTCCTGGCATGCTAACCTTGCCCTCCCTGCTAAAGCAAGCGGGCTACCACACCGCCATCGTCGGCAAGTGGCATCTCGGGTTGGGCGACGGCGACCTCGATTGGAACGATGAGATCCCCCTGACGCCTCTTGACTTAGGCTTTGATCGCTCCTTCATCATGGCTGCCACCAACGACCGCGTCCCCTGCGTCTATGTCGATGGCCGACACGTGTCCAATCTCGATCCCACGGACCCCATCGAGGTGAGCTATGAGGCCAGCAATCCCTTTCCGGGTACGCCAACGGGGCGTGACAACCCAGAGCTGCTCGCCATGCGGCCCAGCCACGGCCATGACATGACCATCGTGAATGGGGTCAGCCGGATTGGGTACATGAGGGGCGGCAGAACGGCCCTCTGGAAGGACGACGAGATGGCCGAGGTCTTTCTCGACCAAGCGACTTTGTTCGTGCGTGAGCATCGGGATGGCCCCTTCTTCCTGTACTATGCTCTGCACCAGCCGCACGTCCCGCGCATACCGGGCAAGCGTTTCGTGGGCGCCACCAAGCTCGGTCCCCGAGGGGATGTCATCGCGGAGATGGATTGGTGTGTCGGCGAGATGGTGCGTACCTTGGATGAGCTGGGGATTGGTGAGAACACGATCGTCCTGTTCTCGAGCGATAATGGGCCAGTCCTGGACGATGGCTACCAAGATAAGGCCGTTGAGCTTTGCGGCGATCACCGACCGACAGGACCGCTGCGGGGCGGCAAGTATAGCATGTACGACGGCGGCACGCGCGTTCCGTTTATCCTTCGTTGGTCTGGCACCGTGGAGCCTGGCCAGTCGGAGGCCATCGTGAGTCACGTGGATTTCCTCGCATCGTTCGCTTCGCTGGTGGGGATCCCCCTGAGGCCCGATGCAGCTCCCGATTCGTTCGACGTGCTTGCGGCGCTCCTCGGCAGAACGGAGGAGGGTCGTACAGAGTTGGTCACCGAAGGAACCCAGGGCAAGACGGTGCTCCGGCAGAGAAACTGGGCCTATATCCCGCCTCATGAGGGGCCAGCCGTCAGCAGCACGACCGGGATAGAGACGGGCAATGCGCCCGTGCCGCAGCTCTACGACTTGTCGCTGGACATCGGGCAGATCAGGAACGTGGCCAGGGAGCAGACGGCCATCGTGGAGAGGATGTCGGCTCGGCTGCGGGAGATCCGCGAGGGTGATCGGACGCGCCCAGCGGATGCCTAGGCGGCACGCCAGAGCGCGACGGCGAGTAGCGCGGTCGTGATGGGCACCAACTGTATCGGGCGCGCCGCGCTACCATGCCGGGCGTGGGTGTTTCCTCGGGCAGGTGCGTTACGCTAGGAGACGCCGACACTCACGCCTCCTGGCTGTATGAACGCACCTCCCATACCTCCGCGCCCCAGGCCGGCAACCGTCGCCGCACAACCAGGGCTTTGCTGGCCGGGTCGATGGCCAGTCCCTTCTTCATGTCGTACCAGCGGGTCGGATCGAGGCCCATCCGCGCAAAGGGCAGGCTGCCCTCGATCACCTGTTCCTCGTCCGAGAGGTTGAACAGGTTCACGACAAAGCTCTCTTCGTCCGGCAAGACGTGGAGATGAATTCCCTCCCCCATGCCATAGAATTCGCCGCGCTTGTAAAAGCGTTCGAGTCGGCGGTATGTCTGCATCGCCAACTTTTGTGCCTGCGCGACCATGGGATCGCTGTGGGTGCCCCCGATGCCCAGATGCCGGCATGTGGAAGCGTACCACCAGAGCACGACACAGTGGATGTTGTCATCGCGTAGGTCAATGTGCAGATAGGCTGGCACGTTGCAGCCAAGGTTATAGTAATACAGGCTGCGTGCCCGTCCGCTACGGAGGTCCTCCATCGGCTGCCACATCAGCTCAAAGCCCCAGTTATCGTCATAGCTGCCGGGGAGACCGTACTTGTAGTACACTGGTGTATAGCGCTGCAGCGATCCTCCTGATATCGTATCATGCATCTCGATGAGCACGTCGGGGTACTCCTGGTGGATGCGGCGTGCCAGCTCTAGGTTTGCCCGGGCGTGATCTTCTTTGGTGTAAGGCACGGGATGGCCGTGATCGGGGTTCCAGCAGCCGCCGTTCCACCAGTTGCCATCGAACATGAGAAAGCTGACCCCATCGCGACAGTGAGCCAGCAGCCTCTCCGTCGCGGCGTCAAGGTATTGCCTGGAGCCGAGGCATACGGCCCCCTCGATGATCTCGCCTTGGGCGTTCATCTGGTACGCTTCCTCTGGCCACGAGAGGACCCCGCGACCGTCCATCGAGAGCCAGGTGGCGAGGGGGCAGTGCAGCGATACCTTGAGGCCGTGTTTCTCCCGCATATCGCGGACGAACTCACTTCGCGGGCCTAGCCACTCCTCGCCCCACAACAAGGTGGCAAAGTCAGTGTCCCACCCGGGATCCAGGTAGAGCGCCTGGCAACCGTAGGCGACGGCCTTTTCCGCTTCTTGCTCTAGCAAGGCCCTGGTATAAGCCTTTGGGCGCGTCATGCGTCGGGCTGGAGCAGCGCTGGGGCGAGCTAGGTTCCACTCGGGGTTGTCGTATAGCTCGTTCCAGTGGACAGGTGGGTCAAAGTCATCGGGGAACCGGCAGCCCTGGGCATCCAGAAAGGCTCGGAAGGCATAGCTAGCCTCCTCGTACCCGCCCTCAACCGTCTCATAGCGCGTGATGCCCAGGTCGATTGTCTGCCCAGGCCCCAAGCGTTGCAGTGCTGATGGTTCGCCGTCGACGGTGCTCACGCCGCCAAAGCGCAGGGCCAGATGATCATCATAGGCCTCCAGGGCCAGTGTGCTGAACTGCATCGCATCCTGGTTGAAGGTGCAGATCGCGAGGCTGTGGTCCTCGTGGGTCCATGCCCAGCCTTCCGATGCCCACTGCGTCGCCGGCGCATGGCCGTGGGCAAAGGTCTTGGGGCGGTCCGTTGCCCTGCGCTCCAGGCCAGGCTGCCTCACCAGATCCGAAAGAGAGAAGTCGGCATCGAACCCCGTCGGGTCCGTTGCCCGATGCTTGAATGGAATCGCTGCCAACCGGTCTCTCGCTATCTCTGGCAGGACAGCCCCAAAGCCTGAAGCTGCCTTTCGCTGGAAGCCGGCCGTTAGCCGCTCTAGACGCACGGTCTCTTCTGTAGGGTTATGCAGTTGGATACGCTCCTCGAGGACGTCGGCGTCGGAGGGAAGGCGCAGCGTGTGTCGGACTCTCAGCCCAGCTAGCGTGCCCGTGATCACCAGGGCGTCGCCGTCGTGGCGGACGGCAGCGCCTTGGAGGCCAGAGGCCACGAGATGTCCTTCTGGATGGCCTTTGGTGGTGCGGTACAGATAGGCTTCATCGGCCAGGCAGAGGCCCATCTTGTTATCATACAGATGGATGTACACCTGTTGTGGCGCTATACGGATCCGTAGGTCGTAGGCGCCGTTGCGAAGCGTGGCTTGGTCGTCGGGCATGTGGCCTCCTCGAGGTTACCTAGCAGCGGACACCAAAGCGAAGGAATGCCCTTTGAGGCCTCTCCTGCCGGGTGGGCGCCCACAGCATGGGCTACTATGCGCGTATGGCGGAACGTATTTCATTTGACAGTCATCCTACCAGAAACGGTGCGGCCCGTACAGCAAGTTCGTGTCGAGACTGTCTGCCTGCAGGGCGTGGCGCGCCAAACGGCATGTGCTTCGCCAAGTGGCGTAGAGGGAGGGCTCTATGTCGAGAAGTGTGGTGCTAGTACGGTGCCTCAGTATAGTTGGGCGGTTGGTCATCAGGATCTGGAGCCCTAGATTCCCCATTTTTCAATAGCCATACTTGGTTCGGAGGATGACCTTGCTCCGGTTGCTCTTCCTGACCGCAGGGCCATTGATCTCATGGCGATTGAAGGGGCTTAGGATCTCTTCACATCGCTGCGTCAGGATATACCTGAGACCCAAGAACTGGCGCAGCCACAGGGGTCCCTTGACAATTCCCCTATGGTGTATTATTCTCAGCGTATCGTACCGTTTTATGGCATGTGACATGAGTGTAACGGACGGTTGGGTCTCGGGCTCTGATTTGTGGGCCGAACCCAAGCTTCCCACGGCGGCCGGACGCGCAGATGTCTCTCACGAGGGATTTGCGGGTAATCGGCGGCTCGGGCAGCTAGCCGTCTAGCGTGCAGAGATCTGAGGAGGTGGTCACGCGGCTCTGCAGACGTGCTGTCTGGCCTCGACCAGCGGAATGCCGCATCCGCACGGTTAACACGCTGTTGGCGTCTCTACACATGTGAGGAGAAGATGATGATCGGAAGAAGCAAGCGGTGGGCGGCCGTATTGACCATAGTGGTCACGGCTGCCATGGTGCTTTCGGCCTGCGCGGCCCCCACACCCGAAGTGATCAAAGAGACGGTGGTGGTGGAGAAAGAGGTCCCGGTCGAGAAGACAGTCGAGGTCGAGAAGGTCGTCAAAGAGACGGTCGTCGTCGAGAAAGAGGTCGAGGTCGAGAAAGAGGTCGCTCGTAAGCTGACTGGCGCGTGGGTGGACGAAGTCGTGGCCGTCGAGGAGCCCTCGGCGGACGCGGCCGTCACGCGTATGGAAAGCGGCGATATTGACGTCTATGCCTTTACCGTGTCGAACCCCGAGGTTCTGGCCAAGGTCGAGGAATCGCCGAACCTTGACTATGCACAGTCATTCGGCTCTTACAACGAGCTGACCTTCAACGTTGCCGGGCCCGTGTTTTCTGGCACCGGCAAGCTGAACCCGTTTGCGATCCCTCGGATCCGCGAGGCCATGAACTATCTAATTGATCGCGAGTATGTGGTCGATGAGATCATGGGCGGGTTGGCGGAGCCGCGTTGGTTGCCTTTCAACAAAGCCTCCAACGACTATGCCAAGCTGGCGGACGTAGCTCGCAAGCTCGAGCTGCAGTACGCCTATAACAAGGACCGAGCTGCCGAGATCATCGGTGAAGAGATGGTTGCGCTGGGCGCCGAGATGGTCGACGGCAAGTGGCAGTACAACGGCGAGCCGGTCGAGCTCATCGTTCTCATCCGTACCGAGGATGAGCGCCGCGATATCGGCGACTATGTATCGAACCAATTGGAAGACATTGGCTTTACCGTGACGCGCGACTATAAGACGTCCGCTGAGGCCTCGCCCCTTTGGGTGCAGAGCGATCCAAATGATGGATTGTGGCATGTCTACACCGGCGGCTGGATCACCACCGTCGTGCCGCGGGACTTGGGCGATAACTTTGCCTTCTTTTACACCGACATGGGTATCCCGTGGCCGCTGTGGCAGGCCTACAAGAACACCCCCGAGTTCTACAAGCTGGCTGAGCGTCTGCTCAACCGCGACTATAGCACGTTGGAAGAACGCCGTGACATGATGGCCCAGGCGCTCGAGATGTCCATGAAGGACTCGGCGCGCGTTTGGCTCTGCGACCGCGCTAGCATCTCCCCCTTCCGTAAGGAGATCAAGGTCGGCGCGGACCTGTACGGTGCCATCAGCGGTTCATGGCTGTGGGCATTCACCCTCCAGCGCGAGGGCGAAGTGGGCGGCAGAGTGACTATCGCCATGCCCAGCATCTTGCCAGAGCCTTGGAACCCCATCGCCGGCAGCAACTGGATCTATGACATGATGCTGATCCGCGGCACCGGCGAGAGGGCCTACATGCCCGATCCGTACACCGGTCTCTACTGGGCACAGCGCGTGGAAAAGGCCGACGTCGTGGTCAAGGAGGGGCTCCCGGTTGGCAAGACGCTCGATTGGGTCAATGTGGAATTTGCTCCGGAGATCGTCGTGCCTGACGATGCCTGGGCAGACTGGGATCCAGTAGAGCAGCGCTTTATCACCGCCGGCGAAAAGTATACGGAGACGCAGACCGTCGCTCGCAAGAGCACCGTCTACTACCCGGACGATCTTTATGAGACCGTCAAGTGGCATGACGGGTCGAACTTTTCCATTGGCGACGTCCTGATGTACATGATCCTCACATTTGATCGGGCCAAAGAGGCCAGCCCGTACTATGACGAGTCGGCCGTAGCTGACTATCAGGCGTTCATGTCCGCTTTCCGCGGCGTGCGCATAGTCTCCACGGATCCGCTGGTCATCGAGACCTACAGCGACCTCTACAACCTGGATGCGGAGCTATGTCCGGACTTCTGGTGGCCGTACTATGATCAGGGGCAGGGCTCCTGGCATACTCTAGCCTTGGGCTTGATGGCCGAGGAAAAGGGCGAGGCGGCCTTTAGCTCCTCCAAGGCGGACGCGCTCGAGGCCGAGTGGCTGAGCTACATCGCTGGTCCGACCATCGATGTGCTGAAGGCGCAACTCGACGAGGCGGTCGCGGAAGGGTTTGTGCCATTCGCGCCGACGATGAGCGAGTACGTCAGTGAGGCGGAGGCCAAGGCTCGGTACGGCAATCTGAGCAACTGGTACGAGGAACACGGACACTTCTGGGTCGGCACTGGCCCACTCTATCTGGATCGCGCCTATCCCGTGGAAGGCACGGTCTCGTTGAAGCGGAATGCCATGTATCCCGATCTTTCTGAAAAGTGGACTGGCTTTGCCGAGCCCATGTTGGCGGAGGTCATGGTGGATGGCCCCGACCGCGTGGCCATCGGGTCCGAGGCCGTCTATGATGTGTACGTGGACTTTAAGGGCAAGCCGTATCCGTCAGACGACATTGAGCAAGTGCGCTACCTGGTGTTTGACGCGACGGGCGAACTCGCTGTCGTGGGTGACGCCGAGGCTGCTGGAGAAGGCTTGTATGAGATCGTATTGGACGCCGACCTAACTAGTGGCCTCGCCGCTGGCTCGAACCGGCTCGAGGTGGTGGTGGTGTCCAAGCGGGTGGCAGTGCCCAGCACTGACGCTCTCCTGTTTGTGACCCAGTAACTGGTACGAGACCGAGAGTTGCGCCGGAGGGACACGACACGTCGTGTCCCTCCGGAGTGCTGAACGGATACGTTGTGCTGATTGCTGTAGGCTCACGGATTGAGGTCAGGCCTCGGCCCAGTAGACCGGGCTGATAGGGTGGTAGAGAGCGCTTTTTGTGAGAGTGAGACAAACATGACCGATGTGACAGGTGCTGTGGGCGAAGCTGCCGTACCGTCGCGGAGGGAACGCCGCGGGAGCAGCACGGTTTCGAGGGTCCTCAAGTACACGGCCACCAGGACAGTGGCGCTGTTTTTCACCGTGGTGGTGGGCGTGTACCTGACGATCCTCATCGCCAACATGGGTGGATATGTAGACGATATCCGTCGCGGTCAGATTCGCGAGGAAGTGGCTCTCAGGATGAGCGCGGACCCGGAGTTCAAACATCTCGACGCGGATCAGCGCACGAGCATGATCAACCAGATCGTGGCGGTAGAGGAACAGCGTCTGGGATTGAACCGGCCCTTTATCGTGCGCAGCTTTGGCTTCTTGGGAGATGCGCTGCGCCTAGACCTGGGGCGCGCCGAGCAGATCTCCAGCGATAGCGGATCTCGGCTCGTGCGCCTGATCATCCTCGAGCGGCTTCCAGCAACGCTGCTGCTCATGGCAACGTCAAACCTGCTACTCTTTGTGTTGAGCGTTTTCTTTGCTCTCTATCTTTCACGCAAGTACGGCACGTTCCTCGACCGTATGGTTATCGCGCTGTCACCCCTGTCCTCGGCTCCGGCATGGTTCTATGGCATCTTCTTGCTGCTTATCTTTGCTGCCAAGTGGAACGTGTTCCCGTTCGGTGGGATGGTGGTGGCCCCGCCTCCTGATAACAAACTCGCGTACGGTGTCAGCGTCCTGTATCACCTGGTGTTACCGGTGACGGCGTGGCTGTTGAGCGGGGTCTTTAGTGGAGTGTATGCCTGGCGCACCTTTTTCTTGATCTTCTCCAGTGAGGACTATGTGGAGATGGCCAAGGCCAAGGGGCTGCCGTCGCGCGAGATCGAGCGGCGGTACATCTTGCGGCCAACGCTCCCCAATATCATCACCAACTTTGCGCTGCTGCTGATCGGCCTATGGACCGGGGCCATCATCTTGGAGACGGTCTTTAACTGGCCAGGCCTAGGTAGGTTGCTTTATTCGGCTATCCACTTGTACGATACGCCCGTGATTGTGGGGTCAACCGTGATTTATGCCTACTTGTTGGCGATCACCGTGTTCCTGCTGGACTTTATCTACGCGCTGGTTGACCCGCGTGTCCGAGTTGGTAGCTAAAGGCTGAGGGTACAATGAGGAATCTCTGGAATAACATTCGTCAGATCAGTCGCTACCCCTCGGCTATCATTGGCTTGACGATCATCGGACTCTTTGTAGTGTTCGGCATCTATACTGTGGTGACGTTGCCTTACAGCGAGGCGATCCGTCTGTGGCGCGGCGGCGAGGATGTCTGGGGCGAGTACCCCAAGACGGCGCGGCCCATCTGGTACAACCTATTCTCACGTTACAAGCTGCCGCCGACCATCGTCCTCGATAGTCTCAAGGGCGAGGCCGTCAAGACGACGGAGCCGCTCATGGAGGACGGTCAGGATATCACCTTGGTGTATACGTTTGACTACCAGTACGATGATTTCCCACAGGAGCTGGCCGTCTTCTTTCAGACCACCTATGACGAAAAGTCGCCGTATGCGTCTTTGATGTGGCATACTCCGGACGGGCGGGAGATCAGGCTGGGGCGGTTGTCCCTCCGTCCTACAGAGACCTACCGCCCGGCTCTGGATGACCGCCTCGCGCGGCGGCTGGGAGACGTGCCTCCGCAGATAGCGCTCTTTGCTGATCCAGAATCCGAGACGCCGACGCCCTTGAAGGGCACGTACGAGCTAGAGATCCGGGTGACGACCTTTGAGCCCGATGCCGATGTAGAGGCCAAGTGGGTTGCTTACGGACAGGTGCATGGCCTAGCGGGAACCGATCATCGCCGCCGCGACCTGATGGTGGCCCTGGAGTGGGGAACACCCATCGCGTTAGCCTTTGGCCTGCTCGCGGCTCTCGGCACGACGCTCACGACAATGTTGGTGGCCGCTGTGGGGGTCTGGTTTGGTGGCTGGGTGGATGCGATCGTCCAGCGCATCACCGAGATCAACATGGTATTGCCGGTGTTACCCATTCTCATCATGGTAGGAACGTTCTATTCGCGCAGCATCTGGATCATGCTGGGTGGCGTGATTGCTCTGAGCATCTTTGGCGGCTCTATCAAGACTTTTCGGGCCATTTTCCTCCAGGTGCGAGAGGCGCCCTACATCGAGGCTGCTAGAGCCTACGGCGCCAGCAACGGGCGGATCATCGTGCGGTACCTGGTTCCGCGGATCATCCCGGTGATGATCCCCTCGCTAGTGAGTGGTGTGCCGGTGTATGTGTTCCTGGAGGCGTCGCTGACGCTGCTGGGCTTGGGCGATCCGGTGCTGCCTACCTGGGGTAAGGTCATCGAGGATGCGCGGGCCCAGGGAGCGTTGCACAACGGGCAGTACTACTGGGTCCTACAGCCGGCCGCGCTCTTGATGGTGGTGGGCCTGTCGTTCGCGATGGTGGGCTTTTCGTTAGATCGTGTCTTTAACCCTAGGTTGAGGGGTCTGTAGCGTGATGGCACAGGGTAATCTGCTCCGTCTGCGAGATCTGAAGCTGTATTTCCGCACTACCCAGGGCATCGTGCAGGCTGTGGACGGCGTGCGGCTCAACTTGGGGCACAACGAGGCCGTCGTGGTGATTGGTGAGTCAGGTTGTGGCAAGAGCTCCCTGGCCAAGGCCGTGTTGCGGTTGCTTCCCAGGAATGTGGAGACCTACGAAGGCGAGGTCTTTCTCAACGGCACGGACGTGATGCAACTGGATGAGGAAGCATTCCGACGGCAGGTGCGTTGGGTCAAGATGTCCCTTGTGCCGCAGGCAGCGATGAACGCGCTGAATCCCGTACTGCGGGTGGGCGATCAGGTTGCAGAGCCCATGATGGTCCACTATGGCGTGGGCAAGGAAGAAGCCCTGGCGCAGGCGCAGCGGATGTTTGAACATGTGGGCGTACCACTGGACTTTATGCGGCGATATGCCTTTGAGTTGAGTGGCGGCATGCGTCAGCGCGTGGCCATCGCTATGTCGTTGGTGACGGCGCCGGCGCTCATCATTTTAGATGAGCCCACGTCCGCGCTGGACGTGCTTACGCAGGCGAACATCATGAATATGCTCAAGCGTATCAAAGACGAGATGGAGACCAGCCTTATACTGATCACCCACGACATCGCTACGTCCAGCGAGCTGGCCGACAAGGTAGCGGTGATGTACGCTGGGCAGATCGTCGAGGTGAGCGATGCCTTCCGTTTCTTCACCGAGCCGCTCCATCCCTACTCGCAGAAGCTGATGGCCAGTGTGCCTCGCCTACGCGGGGATGTCGAGCCGGAGTTCATCATTGGGCAGCCTCCGAGCTTGCTCGGGCTGGGGCCAGGCTGCCGGTTCGCGCCTCGTTGTCCGATGTGTCATGACCGCTGCAGTGAGGACCCGCCGGTATTTGAGGTCGATGGCCGTGAGGTGCGATGCTGGCTGTACGACGGAGCGGAGACGCACGAAGCGGCAGAACAGGCCGCGCGGGCGTAGACGACGGCCTGGGAGCGGGTATTGCTGACAGGGCCGCGAGCGTGTCTGAGGCGCGTTGGGGGTGTGGGATCAGGAGAACCTAATGGATGTGGTAGCTAGCTCCTCGTCGCGAGTGGAAACGGACAGAACCCAGGAAGTGATGCTGTCCGTCAAGGACCTACGGATCTGGTTTGAGCTTCGGCGTTGGGGCTTTGGGCATGCGGGTTCGGTTCGCGCTGTCGACGGTGTGAGCTTTGATCTTGGCTATGGCGAGGCCATTGCGGTGGTGGGCGAGAGTGGCTGTGGCAAGTCAACGCTCATGAAGGCGATTCTTGGGCTGCATCTCCCTACGGAGGGCGAGATCGTCTTTGAGGGTACCAATGTAAGCGAGCTTGGCTCGCGAGAGATGCAGTGGTACCGATCGCACGTGGGATACGTGCAGCAGGATCCTTTTGGTGCTCTGCCGCCGTTCATGACGATCTCGCGAATCATAGAGGAGCCGCTGGTCATCAATGGTGTGCGCGACAAGGAGGAGCGGCAGGAGCGGATCGTTCAGGCGCTTGAAGAGGTCAAGCTCACCCCGATTGAGGACTTTATAACCAAGTTCCCGCACATGCTGAGCGGGGGTCAGCAGCAACGTGTGGTAATCGCGCGCGCCATGATCCTGCAGCCCGAGATGCTGGTGGCTGACGAGCCTGTGTCGATGCTGGACGCATCCATCCGCGTGGAGATCCTCAGACTGATGCGCGCGCTGCAAGAAGCGCACGGCCTCGCAGTGATGTATATCACGCATGATCTGTCCACCGTACGCTACTTTTCCGAGCGGATCTTTGTAATGTACGCGGGGCAGATTGTTGAAAAGGCCAAGGTGGACGACCTCCTGGCGAATCCCAGCCATCCCTACACACTGGCTCTTCTTGCGGCTACCTCGGACCCCGATCCAGAGAACGCGTTAAAATTCAAGGATGTGCCGCCTGGCGAGCCACCGAGCTTGGTGCATCCGCCTGCCGGGTGCCGATTCCACCCCCGGTGCAGCCGCGCGATCGCGGGGCTCTGCGACGTCGAGCAGCCGCCCGAGTTTGAGATTGAGCCGAACCATACGGCGGCCTGCTGGCTTTTCCAGTGAGAGCGTCCAGGGGCTCCCTGTATCTGATTGTCGGTATCGTTCTCATGTGCTTGAGCGTCATGTTGGCGTTGCTGATGGTGTTGCACATCTTGCCATCCACGTTTGCGCTCAACGGCTTGACGTATATGGCATCGTTCGCTGGTTTGATGCTGGGCGTCGTGGGAGTGGCCTACAGGGGCGGATTCCCTAGGGTGAGGCGCTAGACGCGTTGGGCACCACATTTCTGGAGCTAGAGGCCAAGCCGGCCAAGAAGCGAGCGATGATCAACTCGACCTAGGCCAAGCATGGCGCCAAGCTGATTGCGCTCACCATGGCCAAGGGAGGCATCCCGCTGACCACCGAGGCACGTGCCACCATCGAGTGGCTCGTGTCTCTTGCCATCGAGGTGGGTATTCCCATGGCGGGTCTCTACCCGGATCTAGCGGCGCCAACGGTGGTGGGGTGCTAGGAGGTTTGACCCCACGCTATGGAGGCGGCGCGCTTTATCGGGCAGGCTGTGCAATCTCCCCGTCGTCTAGCTGCCAGGAGGTCTCATGCCCCAGCCCAACATCCTCGTCATCATGTGCGACCAGCTCAAAGCTACTGCCAGCCATCTGTACGGCAATACCTTCTGCCAGACGCCGTCACTCCAGCGGCTCGCTGACGAGGGAGTGACCTTTCGGCACGCCTTCACCCCGCATCCGCTATGCATGCCAGCGCGCGTGGCCCTCTGGACTGCTAGCTATCCCCACCAGAATGGGGCGCGACGCAACGAGACCCCGATGCCGGTCGGGCGGCCGCACGCCTTTGCTCACTGGCATCAGCAGGGCTACCACTGTGGCCTCATCGGCAAGAACCACTGCTTCTACGATGCGGACAACCGCGCGCTCTTTGGGACGTGGTGCGAGATCAGCCACGGCGGGCCCGCTTCCGAGCCGCCAGTGGGCTTGGCCTGGGCGCGGCCCATTGACGGCGTGATCCGCGCTCACAGCGTGCGACGCCACATGCCAGACGTCAGCCCCATGTTCTCGTACGCGCACACGGACTACCATTTGGCCGACTATGGCACAGGCCTGGTGGCGTTACAGACAGAGCGGTTCTTGGAGCAGCACCAAGAGGACCGCTTTGCGCTGTGGGTCTCGTTCCCGGATCCGCACGAGCCCTACGAAGCGCCTCGTCGCTATGCCGAGATGTTTTCGCCTGACGTAATCGAGCTTCCGCCCTGGCGCGAAGGCGAGCTCGACGGCGCACCTGAGCGTAACCGCGTGCTCTATCAGATGCTCGGCTTGGAGGACGAGCCCACGGAGCACATCTATGGCCTGCTGGCGGCCTACTATGGCATGGTGCGCTTTCTGGATGATGCTCTGGGACAGATTCTAGATGCGCTGGAGCGTCTCGGCCTCCGTGAGCGCACTATAGTTGTGTTCTGCGCGGACCACGGCGACTTTGCTGGGGAGCACCGCATGCAATGCAAAGGCGGGGTCTTTTACGACGCGCTGACCCGCATTCCCATGGTGGTGTCATGGCCCGGAAACGTCCCCGAGGGGGTGGTTGATGACAGCATGGTCAGTTTGGTGGACGTGGTGCCTACGTTGATGACGCTGCAGGGCGACACGATACCTTGGTGGGTTCAGAGCCATCCTTTGCCCACGGTGACAGAGGCCGCGCCGCGCGATGCGGCGTTCTCGGAGTATGGCTGCGGTGGGCCGGCTTTCACCATGGATGATCTGCGGGCGCTGGATGCCCCGCGTGGCCGGGCGTCGCTCCTGCGCTCGCTGCGTTGGCGCGAGGCCGAGGGAAGGCGGAAGATGATCCGCACCCGTCGCTGGAAGTACGTCCATGACCCCATGGGCGATCTGGATGAGCTTTACGATCTGGAGAACGATCCCTGGGAGCTGAGGAACGTGGCAGCGGAGCCAGCGTACGCCGCGGTGGAGGCGAACTTGCGGCAGCGGCTGGGAGATTGGGCCATCATGACGGAGGATGCCCTACCCGTGCCGCAGCCACCTGAAGGGCCGCTACCGACTCCGGCGGATGCGGCGCTGCCGCCGGGGCACTAGCTTGGGAGCGAAAAGCGGGCGGACGTGGAGCGTCCGCCCGCTTTCCTATGTGCGTGTGCCTAGCGATACGTCCCTAGCTCGAGCCCTTTGTCGATAAAGTAGCGATACGTGTCATAGTGTACCGTGTTGGGGATCGAGTGATCGCTGTGGAGGACATAGCCGTTGTTCTGCATGACGGTGGGGATCTTGGCCTCCAGCTCGGCGTCGATTTGTGCTCTATCGTTGGTATAGAGCACGCGCACGTCGATGCCGCCCATGAACGAGATGCGGTCGCCAAACTCGGCATAAAGCTTGAGCAGATCCATGCCCGCTTTCACCTCAATGACTTGCAGGCAGTCCATGCCGGCCTCAATGAGCCCCGGGATGAGAGGCTCGATATAGCCGCACGAGTGGACGATCGTCGGCAAGCCGTGCTCCTTGGCAAAGCCTAGGGTCAGCTCGTGAGCCGGTTGGACGATGGTCTTGTACATGCGCGGCGACATGAAGGGCTTGGCCTTGAATCCCATGTCCTCATAGTACCAGATGCCGTCGGGCCAGCCCTCTTGGGCGAATAGCATCTCCTGTAGCTCGATGATCAGATGCGCGTACGTGTCGGCCATGTCGCGCACCCAGTCGGGGTCCAGCGCCATGCCTACGAGCATGTGCTCATGACCGGTGACGTCCTTCATGATCTCGAATACGTTCACGCCTGACAGCATAAAGAAGCGGCCAGCCTTGGCGGCTCGCTCTTTGGTCTCGCGGTACGCCTGGAAGTTGATGCGGCGCGGATCGGGCGTGAGTTTGGGCTTGATCAGTTCCTCCCAAGCCTCGCGTCCCTTGACGGCGAAATCGACGTGTTCTGGTGTGGCGTCGTGTAGCTTGTGCGTACGCATCACGGCATAGTTGCCATTGCGCGTGAGGATGGTCTCGTCCGTCTCATCGAGCACCTCGGGCTCCCAGTCCAGATCTGCCACCATGTTGAGCGCCCAGCTTAGCTCGAGGTCAAAACCGAAATGATCCGCTAGGTTCTCTCCTGGCTGAAGGTGGCCCTGGCTCGTCCAAGCGCTTGCCGTGTCTGACCAGAAATGTTCCATCAGGCCGATGCGGTCCACCGGCTCGTGGCGGAGGATGCGTTCCATCCGTTCTTTGCCCGTCATACTCATGAGGTGCCTCGCTTGCGATTGTACTCTTCTCATACCCAAGTGACGCCATAACATAGCTACCATCCAGCGTGTTGGCAAGCGTGCGTGTGGATCACGCTCGCGCATTTGCATCCTGGGGAATCAGACGTATCATCGCGGTTCATGCCGAGTTCCTAGTCGAATATGGTGGTACCTGAGAATGAGCACTCCCAGACGATCCCCAATCTCAAGGTTGTTTGCTAGGCGCCCTTCTGGGCCCATGGCGACGGATTCCAACGCCGCTTTCTGGCGCGATGTCTGGGGTCTGATCATGGATTACAAGTGGTACGCTCTCGCCATCCTGGTGGTAACAGCGATCCAGGAGATTGTGGCGCTGTGGCCCGTCAGTCTATTGGGCGAGTTCATCGATCGGTTCTCTACGGCGGATCTGGGTAGCGTCGTTTTGCTATTTCTCGGCGCGTCCCTGCTGGCACCTCTGGTCTTGCGCGGCAACATCGTATTGCGCCACAAGATGTTCTACGAGACTGATTTCTCCAAGCGCGTGCAGATGACCGTTGCGCTTTGCGACGAGGGCCGCGAGATCGATGCCGAGGCCGCGGGACAGGCCAACGCCCGTATCGCCAATGCGGTTAGCGGTATCACCAACGCCACCTACCATGTCTTGGGCTCGTTTCTTCCGGTGATCATCAAGATTATCGTCGTCTCTTCGAGCCTGCTCGCCATGAACACGCAGTTGGGGCTGGCATATCTTGCAAGCTTGGTGATCCCTGCCGCTATGACGGTGATCTTTAACAATCGCTTGCGCGTGCTGCGTGACGACCAGTATGGGCTGATCAACCAGGTGGAGGGGGCATGTATCCGCGCGCTCACGGCGCCGCGGGAAGAGGCGCATCGCGATCGTCTGCGCGATGTGTTGCGGCGTCGAAAAGAGGTATTTGTGGAGCTGGTTTCACGCCACCAATGGTATCTCTATCTGCGATACGCAGCGCTGATTGGCAGTCAGTTCCTGGTTGTCTTTCTGGCGTTGGCTCGGCGGGACCAGATCGGGCTGACGGCGGGGGATATGGCTCGCATCATAGGGTACACCTCGCAAGTAGCAGGCGTGTTCCTACAGGCGGCGGCCTGCCTGGACGCCATCATCAGTTACAGTCGGGCCTATCACGTCTATGCGACGGGTCGCTGACACGGCCGCGCACAAGTTAGATGATCTAGTCGCTTGCTTGGTGGCACCGCCAGTGGTGAGCACGCTAATCGGGCGCTAAAGGGCGCTTCCACTCAAGCGCGCACGTGGGCCAGGCAAGGGCGCACCGGCCGCCCAGTGATCAGCCTCTCTCCGTCTGTGAACCCCTCCTCACGTCCGGAAAGCTCGGACATAAGGATTCGCCGCCAGCGCTCAAGCTGTGTTTGCATATCGGCTCTGGTGGCTAGGTTGATCGTCTCCTGGGGATCCGATACCAGATCAAAGAGCTGCTCTTGCCCTGTGCCGCTGAACCAGACGTACTTGGTGTGTCCGTCGGTCAGCCACTGAATGGATTGGCCGATGGCGGTATGCTCCCCGTGGAGGTAGGGCCGCCAAGGAACATCCTCGCCGCGCGCGAGGGGTAGCAGACTCTTGCCTTCGACCGTGCTTGGCACCGGGAGCCCCGCGGCGGTCAGCAGCGTGGGCATGATGTCCCGCAGCTCAACCACGTTGTGGCTCACGCTATCTGGCACGATTCCAGAACCACTTGGTCCTGCCAGCAGCAGCGGCACTCGCGCTGACCCCTCGTAGGGGTACGCCTTGCGGAAGAGGTGATGGTCTCCCAGCATCTCACCATGATCTGCCGTGAAGCAGATGTACGTGTTGTCCCCGACGCCGTTCTCCGGAAGGGATTCGAGCAGGCGGTTGATCTGATGATCGATGTGTGTCATGTGCCCATAGTAACCGGCGCGTGCCATCTGGAGCGCGCGCGAGTCCAGATGGGCATAGAGTGGGTCGGCCCGGTGGGGCGCCGAGGATTCGGCAAAGATGCGGTGCCAGTCGCCGATGGGCGGATCAGGCATGTTCTGATGGGCGTACATCTCATAGGCCCATGCTGGAGGATCTAGGGGTGGGTGAGGGCGATGGTAGGAAACGAACAGGAAGAACGGACGGCGGCGGTCGCGCCGCTGCAGGAACCGGATGGCCTGGCTGGTGACCCAGTTGGTGGGGTGGAGGTACTCTTCCTTGTCCCATGGGCGAACAACCATCGAGTTGCAATTCACCCCGTGCTCGAAATAGTCGGCATCGCGTCCCAGACGCTCGCGGAGCCAGGGGACATAGTCATCGACCTCGGCGAGATTGGCATGGCGGCTACGGGCAAAGTGCAAAAAGCCGTCGTGCAGCGTGACATGCTGGAACCCCATCAGCGAGCGTTCTGGGTACACGTGCATCTTGCCCACGGCCTCGGTCTGGTAGCCGTGACGGGTGAACTCGCCAGCCAACGTTACGGGATAGTTCCAAGGCACGCCGTCGCGGTAGCCCACCCGGCCATGTGTGCGCGGGGATTGCCCGGTGTAGAGGCCGGCGCGTGCCGGAATACAGGTTGGGGTAGCCGAATAGGCTCGCGTGAACCGTACGCCTCGGCCCGCCAGTTGGTCGAGATAGGGGGTGAACACGGTCGGATGCCCGTACACTGAGAGACAGTCTCCTCGCCACTGATCAGCCATGATCAGGACTATGTTGGGTCGGTCTGGCATGGGAGCCTCCTCTCTGCTATGGCGCCTTGGCCGTGAATTCCCAGAGTAGCGCCAAGTACTGCCGGTATTGAGCCAGCGACACCCCCGGCGGTGTCTGATGGTCCACGCTGGGGATGTACCCTCCCTGCTCCATGATCGGCTGCAGGCGCTCGAACTCGGCGCGCATGACGTCGGTGCCGCGGGTCATGGTCATCTTGTCAAAGTGGCCGATGACTCGGAGCCGCGGATGCTCTGCGCGCAGGCTGGCGAGATCGACGCCCGCTTGGCGTTCTAGTGGCAGGAATCCGTGTACATCCACTTGGGCGAACCAGGGGACCAGCTTGGTGATATCGCCATCGGAATCGATGATGGGCAGAATATCATACTCGCGCAGCACGGGCACGATGCGCCGGTAGTAGGGTGCTATGAACTCGTCGAACAAGCTCTTGCTCAGCATCGGGCCGTGATTGTACGACATGTCTTCAGCAAAGGTCATGTACGTGGGTTTGCAGACGCGACACATGGCGTGGACAAGGTCGATGGCCCATTCCGTGTACTCGGCGTTCATGCGATGCATGAGCTCAGGTTGATCATAGAAGGCGTATAGGTGACGTTCGATCCCGAGCAGGGTTCTTGGGTACCAGAAGAATCCGTCGATGGTGAACCAAACTACACAGTCGCCCCGGTCCTGCAACTCGCCAAAGGGGGCCATGTTGGCCACGAGCGGCTCAACCGGCGGGAACAGATGTACGCGTAGCCGTTCATAGTCGTCGCTGTTCGCGATAACGCCTGCCCCGTGGTGCGCTGGCGGTGGCATGCTGCGCAGGCGCGGGCTGAACCAGAACTGCTTGTGCGGGTCAAGGCCAAAGTAGAGATCGATGTCGTACGTATCGGTCAAGTGCGGGGGCAGGCCTTCCTGATGCCAGCGCTCGATGGTCTGGTCCCACCAAGTAGCCCACTCTAACCTAGGTAGGCGATCTACGGGCTGGAATGCCATCAGCGCCCGAAAACGCTCGACATGGTTCATGCTTCCTCCCAAGGGCGTGTGCACAACGGCCCTCAGTATAGGGCAAGCAGCACGGAACGCCAAGGTGGGGAGGGCCGGCTTGCGCGGGGCAAGGCCAGAAGGCTGGGCCAGGCTCAGGCAGAACGCGTGTCGCGGCTGATGCCGTTGGCGGCGCGGTAGCGTTGCTTGTCTGCGTACATGCTCGCGTCGGCTTCCCTGAAGGCACGACGTACGCTGGCCCCCTTGGGGGCTACCGCGCTGCCCATGGAGAGGCTGATGCGCTCGCTCTTGTCGAGCTCGCGCTGCGCAGCCAGGGCACGACGCATGCGGTTGAGGGCCGTGGTGGTGCCGGTCTTGTCGGCTCCGGGCAAGAGGATGCCAAACTCGTCGCCGCCGATACGGGCAACAACGTCGTTGGTACGAAAGACTGCTCGGAGCATGGTGGCCACGCGACGCAGCAGTGCATCCCCCGCCGGATGGCCAAAGCGGTCGTTGGTGGCCTTTAACTCGTTGATATCCACGGTAACCACGCCGACGGGGCCCGGGAACTCTTTGAGACGGTCCATCGCGTCTTCAAAAAAGCCGCGATTGTAGAGATCTGTGAGGGGATCGTGCGTGCTCACATAGGTGAGCTGTTGCTCGAATAGTTTGCGCTCGGTGACGTCGTGCAAGAGCACGACGCGCCCTGTAAGCAATCCGCGCCCGTCATATAGGGGCGACACGCGCATGTCATAGTGTTCCGCCTCGTCGCCCGAACCCAGACTGATCTCGGCGCGCGCGTCCAAGGCGCTCCAGCAATGGGACAGATCCTGGGAGTGGTCGGCAAAGATCACACTTGCATGCTGGCCGATGGCATCGGAGGTACTGAGGCCGGTAATGTGCTCGGCGGCGGGATTCATGTCGACGATCCGGCCACGGTCATCCAGCACGATGACGCCATCGCTTAGCGAAGCGATGATGGTGTCGTGTGCGGCGGGGACCAGGTCGAGCAGGCCGTACCGGAATAGCGCCAGTGCAATGGCGACCCCAGATATGGCAAACGTTGCGGGCGTGATGTCCATGCCAGGCACGGGGTTGTTTCCCGTGAGGTAGAGGGCGTTGCTGATCCAGGGGATGACAGCGCCCAGCACCAAGGCAACCGTCTGTGCCCGGTAGAGCCGCGATGATCGGGAATGCTCCTGAATGAGGACGAATGTCCCTGTGGCCAGCAGCGTGTAGGAAAAGACCGTGTGCACCCAGAACCAGGGGCCGTAAGTCTTGCCGATGATGGTGAGATCACCAACCGTCTGGAGGGTCACATCCCTGCGCAAGAGCAGATGGTAGCGGTTCGTCCAAGCGATCATGAGGGTGACGACTGACATCAGGATCAGGAGCAAAGCGGTGGGGCTCCAAGGACGTACGGGTCGGCCGCCGTATTGGAGCGCAAACATGAACCAGATCACAGGTGTCGCCACGATGCCGATGTATTCGATGCTGGACCAAAAGAGCTTTTGGTTGAGGGAGGGGCTACAGAGCTCTAGGGCATAGGCCACTGCCCAGATCGCGACGGCGAATTCGAGGGAAGCAAAGGCAAGTGCTCCCTTGGTGGGGCGACGCTTGAGCGCCAGCACCGCGAACGCGATGCTGACAACGCCCGATGCGAGGAGGGGCCAAGCATATGGTGTGAAATCCCAGTGCACCGTGGACTCTCTTCTGGGGGGGACAGGCATCGCGCCGTGATTGCCCATCTCCCGCATGACAGTTAAGCGATTTTACGTGGTCTGAACGCTTGCGTCAAAATTGTGGCTGCGCCGGTGCTTGCAGTACGGGACGCGAGGAGGCTGCCCAAGCTCCGGCACCGCCGGTCAGCGATTGCAGCCGAGCTAGGATGGATGTTGGGGCGCTGTGAAACCCCATCTCGCTTGCTGAACGCGCGTACGAGTGCGAACCGCGATCGCGTCATCTGGGCTACTAGGCAGGATACGCAAATGGCTATCAGCGTAATGGGAGCTGCCTACTGAGCGTCCTGCTGGTAGCGACCGCGGATCTCGTTCCACTTGATACGGCAGATCTGCGCGATCATCTCCTTGGATTCGCACAGGTAGCTCTTGCCCTTGCCCGTAGCGGTATCACGGTTCGCCCAGGCAACGGTCACCTCGGCGATGTCATAGCCGGCCCGTTCGGCAAGGTAGAGCAGCTCGACGTCGAACGCGGTCACTTTCCAGCCTGTCACCTCTCCGGCGTGGCGAATGGCGTCCAGCCGCGGGAAGAGCTCCAAGGCCACGGATCGTCGCATGGATTTGAAGCCGCACTGCGTATCCGAAATGTCACGCAGCATCAGGAGGCGTCGCAGTGTACGAAAGATCGCTGACCCTAGGCGCCGGTACCAGCTAAAGTTGGCTCGCTGGACGCCACGCGACCCGATGACGACATCATAGCCGGATGCGTACATTGGCAACAGCGCGTCGAGCTGGTCGATGGGCGTGGATTGGTCCATGTCGGCAAATAGCACGAGCTCGCCCCGAGCAGCTTGGATGCCCGCCCAAACAGCTCCGGGCTTGCCGCGGTGTGGGTTCGCTTGCAGGCGGAATTGGGGCAGCTCGGCTATCGCCTGGCGCACGAGGTCGCGGCTGGCGTCGGTGCTGCCGTCGTCGGAGACAATCACCTCGTAGGACCACGGCTGACGCGAGAGGTAGGCGTGCATCTCCTGCAGGACGCCGCGCTGCAGGTTTTCTTTCTCGTTGTAGCAGGGCACTACCACGGAAAGGTATGGATCAGCCATTGTGCCGTGCTCCCTGATCATCCGTGGTTGCCGCCCCCTGGCATTGGACATTCGAGCTATCGGGATGCTCGAGGATCGATGCTATATAGGCATCCGAGACCCTGCGCCGAGCCATGAGCTTTCGACGATAGGCATGCCACCGCCATGCGGTCAGCAGGCCCACAATCTGGCCCCGCAGACGTGCTCGAGCAGCCTTGCCCCGGAAGGACCGAAGGGCATCCTTGGCGATGCGCCACTGAGCCCTCAACACTTGGCCGCGGTGACGTCGCAGCAGCTCGGGTGGGTAGTTGCGGGCGATTACCCAGAGGGTGTTTCGTCCCACATAGTAGCTGGACAGGCTGCCGCCTCCCGTCGCCGAGAGGTGGTGGCGTACCACGGCATCGGGCGTGTAGATGCAGCGATAGCCAGCCAGTTGCGCTCGCCAGTTCAGATCCACGTCTTCGCAGTACATGAAGAATGTCTCATCGAACAGGCCAATCTCATCCAGCACGTCTTTGCGGTAGGCTAGCGTTCCTCCACACCCACCAAAGACATAGCGCTCGAGATCGTATGGCGGCCCATACGGCTGCCAGACACCCCGCGAGTCCGGCAAGCCATCCACCCCATAGGTGTCGCCGGCAGAGTGGATGTGCGTGGGCTGATCGTAGAGCATCATTCGCGAGGCAGCAGACCCCGCGTCGGGGTGCCGATCCAAGGCATCTAGGAGGGCCTCCAGCCAGGTGGGCTCGGCCTCGATGTCGTTATTCAGAAAGACGACGATCTCGCCGCGCGCCTCTCGGACGCCCGCGTTACAACCGGCACTGTAGCCCCCGTTCCTCGTGAGTGCCAGCACTCGCACGTTGGGGAACTCGCGTCGCACCGCCTCTACCGAGCCGTCCGTGGAGGCATTGTCTACGACGATGATCTCAAAGCATCGGTAGGTTTGCGCGGCCAACGACGCGAGGCAAGGGCGAAGGTAACGCCACCCGTTCCAGTTGGGGATGATGACTGATGCCCGGGGGTGGTCGGGTGTCGCACGGGGCTCGTCCGAGGTCGCGACTGTGTTCATCTCACAATGACTCGATATAGGCAGCAAGTGCGTCTTGCCAAGGACGCATGCGGATACCCAGTTGCGCGGCCATAGTATTCTTTAGCTCGCACCGCTTGGGCACACGGGCCAGCCGTTGGTAATTCTCGCTGGGGTGGATCATCACGCCCTCGATTCCGGCGAGTTCGATGATGGCTTGGGCCAACTCGTAGCGCGAGCAGACGCCGCCGTTCGTGAGGTGGTATGTCCCATAGGCGGGCATCGCGACCAATTGCAGTAGCGCTTGGGCCACATCGTGTGCGTAGGTGGGCGAGCCAATCTCGTCAGTGACCATGGTCATCTCGCGGCGCTCACGGGCCAAACGCAACACCGTCTGGGGAAAGTTGCGCGGCCCCGCCCCGTATAGCCACGCGACGCGCACGATATAGTGGGCAGGGGCGTGATTGCGCACCACGCGCTCGCCGGCCTCTTTGGTCTCGGCATAGACGCTGAGTGGATGGGGAGCGTCATACTCGCGGTAGGGCGAGGTCTTGGCGCCATCAAAGACATAGTCGGTGCTGATATAGGCCACGGGGCAACCTGCCTGGCAAGCGGCGACGGCGACGTTTCGCGTTCCGATGACATTGACTCGGTAGGCCAGGTCGGGGTCACGCTCACAACCATCCACATCGGTGATGGCGGCAGTGTGGATGACCACGTCTGGCGCAAAGGTGCGGATGCTCTCCACCGTGTGTGCCAAATCGGTGATGTCGTGTTCTGGCAGGTCCATTGGCAGGAGGTTGTCTTCTGGGACGAGGGCTTGAATCGCTTTTCCTAGTTGACCTTCGCTGCCCGTCACCGCAATACGCATGCCCTGCCTCCACCCTGTGTCCGACGTCGTAGCGCCGATGCTGTCCCGGAGCCTCTAGATAATAGCCACGGCTTGGTCGCGAGCGGCGTGCGCGGCCCTAGGTTGCGTTCTGCATCTGCCCTTACCAGACAGACGTGGTTGCTGCGCGCCAAGCCACCGTCTCTAATGCGTGCATTATAGCCCCGGGCGGATGCCGATCCAAGCGGGGCTAGCAAAGGGGATCACCGTTGACTTGGCAACCCTCGCTGGATAGACTCTTCCCGAGCAGGGCTGGCAGCGGAGTGATGTCGCAGGGGGTGGCGTGGGCACGGGAAGGGTCGGCGCGGCTAGGCAAGCAAATCCCATACGTGCCATAGGGTGTGGCATCCGTACGCTCTTCCTAGCGGCTCTGGTCGTGCTGGCGATCCAGGCTATGTATCGGATCCCCGCCGTGCGCGCAACGGCCGAGCGGATACTGCACCGCGCTCCTACGGTGGGGCTGATCGCTGGCCACTGGCAGAGCGATAGCGGCGCTGTATGTCCCGACGGCTTGCGCGAGGTGGATCTCAATCTCGCTATCGCGCGGCGAGTCGAGCGGCTGTTACGGGATCAGGGCTACCGGGTGGAGGTCCTGCCAGAGTACGCCTCGCGGCTGCAAGGGTACCATGCCGATGCGCTGGTGAGCATTCATGCCGATTCTTGCGTGGAGCTTTCGGGCTACAAGGTTGCGCGTGGCGCCGATTCGCCCGATCCGCGCCGAGACGATCTGCTGGTCGAGGCGCTCACCACGAGCTATGGAGTGGCGACGGGCCTCGACGTGCATGCCGAGACGATGACCGAGGATATGACGCAGTACCATGCCTTTCGCCAGGTCGCGCCCGAGACGCCAGCCGCGATCATCGAGTGCGGGTTCATGGGCGGCGATCGGTCGCTGTTGACCCAGGAGCAGGGTCGCGTGGCGGCTGGTATCGCGAATGGCATTGTCGCCTTTATTGAGAGCAGTGAGGGGCTTGAATAGCATTGTGGCGCTCGTCCAAGACCGAGCTGCCGCTTCTTACGGACAGCACCTATTAGCCGAAGGAGATGAGCATGATCGTCAACGGTCACCACTATCGCACGGTCTGGATGGAGGGAACGGCAGGGGGTGGGGCCGTCGTCAAGATGATCAATCAGCCGCTGATACCCCACCGCTTTGAGATCGTGGATCTTCTGGACCACCGAGCCACCGCTCGTGCTATCAAGGACATGGTGGTTCGAGGCGCTGGAGCTATCGGGGCGGCCGCTGGGTTTGGCATGGCTCAGGTGGCTCTCGAGGCCCCAGCCGATGGCTGGCGGGCGTATCTGGAACGTGGCGCGGAGACATTGCGGGCTACCCGGCCTACCGCGCAGAATCTGTTCTACGCCGTAAGTCGCGTGCTCAAGGCGGCGATGGCGGCCAGCACGCTGGACGAGGCGCGGGAGGTCGCGGTAGGCGAGGCTCAGGCCATCGCCGATGAGGATGCTGCCTGGTGTGAGGCCATCGGGTGGCGGGGCGTGGGGCTGATATCTCGCCTAGCTGGCGAGCAGGATGCTGCGGATCTGCTGGACCCAGCGGCGAGCGGTGTGCACATCTTGACGCACTGCAATGCTGGTTGGCTGGCCTTTGTGGACTGGGGCAGCGCTCTGGCCCCCGTGTATGCCGCGCACCGTGCGGGCATCGAGGTGTTCGTTTGGGTGGACGAGACTCGGCCTCGCTCCCAAGGGGCCCGGCTGACCGCCTGGGAACTTCAGGGTGAGGGTGTGCCTCACGCTATCATCGCGGACAATGCGGCTGGCCATCTGATGCAGCGTGGCGAGGTCGACATGGTCATCGTGGGCGCGGATCGCATTGCGGCCAACGGTGACGTGGCAAACAAGATCGGCACGTATGAGAAGGCTCTCTGCGCCCAGGCACACGGCGTTCCCTTTTACGTGGCTGCGCCTACCAGCACCATCGACATGGACTGCGCCTCGGGCGATCTGATCCCCATCGAGGAGCGGGGAGAGGAAGAGGTGTTGTACGCCTATGGTCGGGATGATCGCGGTGAGCTCACGCGCGTCCGCCTGGCGCACGAGGGCGCCAGGGCGCATAACCCCGCCTTTGACGTGACGCCCCATAGCCTGGTCGCTGCCTTTATCACGCAGAGAGGAGTCGTCGCGCCGGATCGCCTGGGCGAGCTCCAGACCCCAGCCGACGGGGCTTTGACTGCGGGGGTGAGACCTCCAAGTCACTGATGGGTCACGTCTCAGAGGCTCCGTATACCCACGTGTTCTCGGCATCGCGCAAGCGGGGATGTTGGCGATCGCGGGGTGAGAGCAGCGGGTCTTCAATGGGCCAGGTGATGGCCAGATCGGGATCATCCCAGGCAATACCGCGCTCTAGGTCGGGGTTGTAGTAGCCTGTGACTTTGTAGAGGAACTCGGCGCGTTCGCTGACGACGCAGAACCCGTGGGCATAGCCGGTAGGGATGTAGAGCTGCCGCTTGTTCTCGGCCGAGAGCCAGACCCCTAGCCATGAGCCGTACGTGGGTGAGCCGTGGCGGATGTCTACGGCGACGTCGTACACACGCCCGACGACGACGCGCACCAGCTTGGCTTGGCCAGGTGGGAGCTGGTAGTGCAATCCACGTAGCGTGCCGCGCGTCGAGAGGCTGTGATTGTCTTGAACATAGACGTCATCTAGGCCATGCTCGGCAAAGACGCGGTAGTTGTAGCTCTCCATGAAAAAGCCACGGCTGTCTCGGTGTACTGTAGGCTCGATGATGCAGAGTCCTGGTAGATCAGTATCGATGACGCGCATAGAACTGCCTCGCTTGTTTGGCTGATGACAAGAGCTCCCGATACGTAGGCTTCTCCCGGCGGCGATGGTAACCACTACTCTAGGGGCCTGGCGTCACTACGTCAAGCGTGTAGCTGCGCTCCGATAGCGAACGACCGCACCATGGTTAGTTGCGTCGCTATGCTTACGGCGTAGAATGGCGGACGGCCAACCAGCTATCGCTTGGAGGAGTATGTCTGTATCCCTCGCCTATGTCTGGCGTCTCGTGGGCTCGCGTCTGGCGCATAGTCGCCTGTTGCATCCGAAAACCCGCGAGGATCGCAACGAGATCCTGTTCTACCTGAACACCGGGATGTTCGGCTTTGCGGCGGGCGGCATCATGGCCTTTCTGCCCGTGTTCTTGGCTCGCCTGGGTGCGTCTTCGACAGTTTTGGGGTGGTTCAATGCCGCGCCCGCCCTGCTGGCGACGGGGCTTCTGATACCTGGCGCCATGATTGCTGAGCGCAGCACCGATCAGGTGCGGGTGCGCGTTCGAAGTGCCTATCTGATCAGAGTCGTCTATCTGCTCGTTGCCCTCGTACCCTTTGCGGTGTCGCCAGACCACTACCATCTGCTCGCTCCCATCCTCGTAGGCGTTTGGCTGCTCAAGGCTTTCCCCGAGGCAGTGGCGTTGCCCGCATGGACGTCCGTGATGGCGCGGGGCTTTTCTCCCAGGCGGCGCGCTAGGGTCAACGGCGCTCGATGGGCTATCATGAGCCTGACGGGTGCTCTCGGCAGCGCGCTGTTCGGCCAGCTTCTGGAGCGGATCACGTTTCCACTGAACTACCAGATCGTGTTTCTGATCTCATTCGCCCTTTCAATGCTCGACCCGTTGATCTTTAGCCGGGTAGAGGTCGAGCCAACGCCCATCCCGCGCTTAGAGTCAAATTCCTCGCCGTGGCTGCGTCTGGTTCAGTACGTCCGGCCGGCGCTGAGCTATCGCCCCTTTGTCAAATACCTGCTGGCGACCAGTTTGTACCGGGTGACGCTATTCCTGGGAGCGCCCCTCTTTAGCCTGTTCTGGGTGAACAACCTCCATGCATCGGACGGTTTGCTTGGGTTCCGGGCAACCCTGGGATCGCTGGCCTTGGTGGTAGGGTATGTGACGTGGGGGCACTTGGCCGGACGGTGGGGACACCGTCGAGTGCTGTTCGCGGGAGCGTGGGGCCTCGCGAGCTATGTACTGATGACCGGGCTCTCGCCGTCGGCGATTTGGCTGCTACCTGCGGCTCTTGTATGGGGCTTATCGGCGCCGGGCATAGACATCGCGTTGTTTGACCTGATGCTGGCTTCCTGCCCGGATGAGCGACAGCCGCTGTTTGGGGCCGTCTGGAGTATGGCGGCGAATCTGGCAATGTTCGTAGGACCGCTGATCGGGGCGCGCTTGGGGGATGGTCTGGGGCTTGGCACTGCCCTGATCGTTGTGGCCGGATTGCAGGTGTTGGCTACGGTGCCGTTTCTGGCGTTGCCTAGCGAAGGCTAGCTCCACGGCTCGGTGGGCAACACATCACCAGAGGGCGCTGAGGCGCCCTCCCGCTAGCTCGCATCTCTGGCGGTGTAAGTACGTTGCTGTCAGAAGAGAGGTAGGTAGCGCTGGCGCTCCCACTCGGTCACCTGGACGCGGAACGCTTCCCATTCCTGCCGCTTGGCATCGACGAATCGCTCATATATGTGCGGCCCCAAGGCGTCCTGGACGACGGGGTCCTGCTCCAAAGCATCCACGGCCTCTTCTAGCGAGCCGGGCAAGGTGGTGAGGCCATGTCGCGCCGACTCGGATTCGAACAGGTTCTCCTCGGTCGGGTCGGGGATGCGCATCTGGTTACGGATGCCGTCCAGCCCGGTGGCCAGCATGACGGCAGCGGCCAGATACGGGTTGCAGCTAGGGTCTGGGCAGCGCAGTTCGGCGCGAACGGCAGCGGCCGTTGTGGCGCGAGGCACTCGGATCAGTGCCGATCGATTCACGCGGGCCCAACTGACATACACGGGTGCCTCGAACCCGGATACCAGTCGCTTGTACGAGTTCACCAGCGGGGCGAGGACGGCGCACATGCCCCGAGCGTGGGCGAGCTGCCCGGCGATGAATTGGCGTGCGAGCTCTGACAGGCCATAGGGTGCGTCAGGATCCGAGAAGGCATTCTCCCCAGTATCCACACGGGCCAGGCTCTGGTGGATGTGCATGCCCGAGCCGGCCACGATGACGC